>NZ_RAVY01000103.1:0-33847 GCF_003611625.1 Corallococcus sp. CA054B | reverse complement strand
CTCCCCGCCCTCGCACGCGAGGCCGCCGAGGCTCCGGCCGCTGCCCGCCGCCAGCTCGAACGCTGCCGCGACACCTTCGCCTACCTGGGCGCCCGCCTGCGCCGCACGCCGCCCCGCTTCGTCGTCACCTGCGCCCGGGGCAGCTCCGACCATGCGGCCGTCTACGGCAAGTACCTCATCGAGACCACGCTGGGCCGCGCCGTGGCCTCGCTGGGCCCCAGCGTCGCGTCCGTCTACAACACGCGCTCCCTGGATCTGCACGACGCGCTCTTCATCGCCGTGTCCCAGTCCGGCCAGAGCCCCGACCTCCTGCGCATGACCGAGGCCGCCCGCGCGGGGGGCGCCGTCGTGCTGGGCTTCATCAACGACGAGGCCTCTCCGCTGGCCGCGCTGTGCGACGTGCGCATTCCGCTGTCCGCCGGCCCCGAGCACAGCGTCGCCGCCACCAAGTCCTATCTGCTCTCCGGGCTCGCCTTCCTCCAGCTCGTCGCGCACTGGTCGGACGCCGCGGAGCTGCATGACGCCGCCCGGCGGCTCCCGGACGTGCTGGAGGCCGCGGGCAAGCTCGACTGGTGGCCGGCGCTCGCGACGCTCAAGGACGCCAGCAGCCTCTACGTCGTCGGCCGGGGCAGCGGCCTGGGCGCAGCACTGGAGATGGCCCTCAAGCTCAAGGAGACGTGCCGCCTGCACGCGGAAGCCTTCAGCACCGCGGAGGTCCTCCATGGCCCGCTCGGGCTGGTGCGGCCGGGCTTCCCCGTGCTCGCGCTGGGGCAGGAGGACAACGCCGCGCAGGGCACTCGCGACGTCGTGCAGCGCATGGTCGAGCTGGGCGCGAGCGTCCACACCGCCCTGCCCGTCCCCGGCGCGCAAACCCTGCCCACGCTGCCGGACCTCCCCGCGGCCATCGCTCCGCTCTGCCAGGTGCAGAGCTTCTACTTCGCGGTGCACCAGCTCGCGACGGCGCGAGGCCTGGACCCGGATGCGCCCGCGCACCTGCGCAAGGTCACGGAGACCGTGTGATGCCCACGTCCACCGTCCTCCAGGGTGCCCGCGTCTTCACCGGGGACCAACTGCTCGAAGGTCACGCCGTCGTCATCGAGGACGGCACCGTCCGCGCCGTGGTGCCCCAGGCCGGACTCCCCACCGGCGCCACCGTGCACACGCTGCCCGGTGACACACTTCTGGCCCCGGGCTTCGTGGACGTGCAGGTCAACGGCGCGGGAGGCGTGCTCTTCAACGACACGCCCACCGAGGAGGCCGCGCTCGCCATCGCCTCCGCCATGCGCACGTGCGGCACCACCGGCCTGCTCCCCACCTTCATCACCGACGACGCCGCCCGCATGCGCGAAGCCTGCGAGGCCGCGCTCACCGCCACCGCGCGCCCTGACAGCGGCGTGCTCGGCATCCACCTGGAAGGCCCCTTCATCAGCCGCGAGCGCGCGGGCGTCCACGTGCCCTCGTTCATCCGCGCGCCCGACCCTCGCGACCTCGACTACCTCACCGCCCTGCCCCGCCGCTTCGCCGCGCATGGCGGCCGCGTGCTGATGACGCTCGCCCCCGAGTGCGTGGACGACGCCACCCTGCGCCGCCTCGCCAGCGCTGGCGTCGTGCTCAGCGCGGGCCACACCGCCGCCACCAGCGAGCGCACCACCCAGGCCCTGCAATCCGGCGTGCGCGGCTTCACCCACCTGTTCAACGCCATGCCTCCGGTGATGAACCGCCAGCCCGGCCCCGTCGTCGCCGCGCTCACCCATGACGACGCGTGGTGCGGCGTCATCGCGGACGGCGTGCACGTGCACGCGGACAACCTGCGCTTGCTCCTCAAGGTCAAACCGCCGGGCAAGGTGTTCCTCGTCACGGACGCCATGCCGCCCGTCGGCACGCCCGTCACGTCCTTCACGCTCCAGGGACGCACCATCCTGCGCCGCCACGGCCGCCTGGAGACGGAGGACGGCACGCTCGCGGGCGCGGACATCGACCTCACGGCCGCGGTGCGCCACTGCGTCCAGGTGCTCAACGTGCCGTTGGAGGAAGCGCTGCGCATGGCCTCGCTCCATCCCGCCACCTTCATGGGACTGCATGGCCACCGGGGCCGCATCGTCCCCGGCCATCGCGCGGACCTGGTGCTGTTGAAGCCGGACCTTTCCGTCCACAGCACATGGGTGGGCGGGCAGGCAAAATCCAACGCCAGCCATTAACCCGGAAAAATGGGTGCGTGACTCCTTCCGCGTGTACCGCAGGCGAGGAGAACACGAATGCGTCGTAGCAAGTGGATTGTGGGCCTGGTGGCGTCCGCGCTGACCGTCGCGGGCTGTGGTCAGGAGTCCTTCGCTCCCGAAGCCGAGGGCCCGGGCAGCGTGATGAAGGCGCCGCTGGATGCCGCGTGGGCCGCGGGCGTCGCCTACTCCGTGGGCACGCGCGTCACCTTCGAAGGCCGTGTCTACCAGTGCCGTCAGGCCCACACGTCCCAGGCGGACTGGACGCCGACGGCCGTGGCGGCGCTGTGGCTGGACCTGGGCCCCGTGACGGGCGGCGGCGACACCACCGCGCCCGTCGTCACCGCGTCGAGCAGCAAGACGAGCGTCACCGCCGCGGGCTCCATCACCATCTCCGGCAGCGCCACGGACGACACGGGCGTGACGAAGATTGAAATCCTGGAGAACGGCGCGCTCGTCGCCACCGCGTCCTCCTATACGCGAAGCTTCTCCGGCTCCGGGCAGAACGGCACGTACACGTACACCGTGAAGGCCTATGACGCCGCGGGCAACGTGGGCTCGAAGACCGTCACCGTCACCGTCGCCATTCCCTCCACCGGCGATGTCACCGCCCCCGTCGTCACCGCCAGCGCCAGCGCGTCGCGCCTCACCGCCGCCGGCTCCTTCACCGTCTCCGGCAGCGCCACGGACAACGTGGGCGTGACGAAGATTGAAATCCTGGAGAACGGCGCGCTGGTCGCCACCGCGTCGTCGTTCACGCGCGCCATCTCCACGTCCGCGCAGAACGGCACGTACACGTACACCGTGAAGGCGTACGACGCCGCGGGCAACGTGGGCACCAAGACCGTGAGCGTCGTGGTGGAGCTGCCCACGACGCCTCCGCCTCCGGGCGGCAAGCGCATCGTCGGCTACTTCACCGCGTGGGGCATCTACGCGCGCAACTACCAGGTGTCCAACGTCCCGGCGTCGAAGCTCACGCACATCAACTACGCCTTCTCCAACATCTCCCCGGACGGCAAGTGCATCCTCGGGGATCCGTTCGCGGACATCGACAAGGGCTTCGGCTACCCCGGCGAGTGGGACCCCGGCGCGCTGCGCGGCAACTTCCGCGCGTTCAAGGAGCTGAAGAAGACGAACCCGAACCTCAAGCTGCTCATCTCCATTGGCGGCTGGTCGTGGTCCAAGTACTTCTCCCAGGTCGCCGCCACCGCCGCGTCGCGCACCGCGTTCGTGAAGTCCTGCGTGGACCTGTACGTGAAGGGCCAGTTCCCCGGCGTCACCCCGGCCAACGGCGTGGGCGTGTTCGACGGCATCGACGTGGACTGGGAGTACCCCACCGGCGGCGGCCTGCCGGACAACATCAGCAGCCCCGCGGACAAGGTGAACTACACCCTGCTCATGCAGGAGTTCCGCACCCAGCTGGCCGCCGTGACGGCGCAGACGGGCCAGCCCTACCTGCTCACCATCGCGTCGGGCGCGTCGCCGGACCTGCTCGCCAACAAGCAGGAGACCGTGAAGCTGGCCGGCATCCTCGATTGGATCAACGTGATGTCCTACGACTACCACGGTGCCTTCGAGAGCACGGTCAACTTCCACTCCGCGCTCGACCGCGTGACGGGTGACCCGGGCGCCAACGACGGCTTCTACACGGACGGCTCCATCGCCAGGATGCTCCAGCTGGGCGTGCCCGCCGCCAAGATCGTCGTCGGCGTGCCCTTCTACGGCCGCGGCTGGGGCAACGTGCCCAACGTGAACAACGGCCTGTTCCAGTCCGGCGTCCCCACCAAGGGCACCTGGGATGACGGCCAGTCCGGCCTCACCGGCGTGTTCGACTACAAGGACCTCAAGGCCAACTACGAGCGCGCGGGCTCCGGCTACACGAAGTTCTTCCACCCGGAGAGCAAGCAGGCCTACGTCTACAGCCCGTCCACGAAGGTCTGGGTGGCCTACGACGACGTGCAGAGCATCAACGCCAAGTCGGACTACATCCTGTCCAAGGGCCTGGGCGGCGCGATGTTCTGGGAGCTGAGCGGCGATGACGGCAGCCTCGTCAACGCGCTCCACAACAAGCTCCACTGACGGCAGCCCCCAGGACAGGGGCACCCACACCGGGGCCGGCACGGGCATCCAAGCCCGCGCCGGCCCTGTGCGTTTTCGTGCCCCGGCCTTCACGGGCCCACCCCGCCCCACACCGGTCCGGCATAGAGTGGGGCGTGGATTGGTTGCCTGCCCGCCGTCCGGGGCCGCATGCAGGGGAAGGCCGTGACGGGTCCGCCTGTTCACTGGCGTCATCGCCCCCTGCCTGCCCCCGGGCGCCGTCGAACTTCGAGGAGAACGGATGTCGCGTTTCACATCGCTGGCCGCACTTGTCGTGCTCACCTGCCCCGTGCTGGGGCTCGCGAAGCCGAACGCGGACGACCGGGCCCGCGAGTACGCGGCCGAGGCCGTCAAGGCCGCCAACTCGCCACGCGGCGGCGCCGCGCTCCTGCGCATGCACGCGCTGGTGGATGACGTGGAGGACCTCACCCCGCTGGTGAGCACCTACCAGCAGATCGCGTCGCGCCGCACGTCGGACGTGAACACGCGCACCACCGCGCAGATATTGCTCATGGACGCGGAGCGCTCGCGCGGCCGCATGGTGCGCGCGAACGAGGTCCGCCAGTGGCTGGGCTTCGTCAACGACTACTACGTCGTGGGCGGCTTCGAGAACGAGGGCAAGGCCGGCTGCGACACGGACTTCGGTCCGGAGGCCGCCAACCTGGACCTCACCGCGCGCTACCCCGGCGCCAAGGGCCACGAGGCCACCTGGCGCAAGCTGTCCGTCACGTCCGCGGACGGCTACGTGGACCTGGCCACCGCCGTGCGCCCCAACAAGGAGTCCGTGGCGTACGCGCTCACCTGGCTGGAGGTGCCGCAGGACACGCGCGTGCCGCTGGCCCTGGGCACCTCCGGCGGCTACCGCCTGTGGGTGAACGGGCAGCTCGCGTCCAAGGAGGACCGCTACAACCTGCCGCGCCCGGACCAGACGCGCGTGTCGGTGAAGCTCAAGAAGGGCCTCAACCGCGTGCTGGTGAAGGTGTGCCAGGAGTCCGGTCCGCTGGGCTTCTACCTGCGCTCGGAGACGGCCTCCGCCCGCGCCTCGCTGCCCGCCAAGGCCCCCGCCCTGGAGCGCATGCCCGCGCCCGCGCCGCAGCCCCTGCCCACGCTGACCTCCTCGCTGCGCGCGCTGGTGGAGAAGAACCCGGACGACGCGGCCCTGCGCGGCGACTACGCCCAGGTGCTGTCCTTCTTCCGCGCGTATGACGAGCGCGAGCACACCGCCAGCGCGGAGGCCGCGCTCGCGGCGGAGAGCGCCCCCAACGACGCGCGCCTCCAGGTCCTGGCCGCCAACACCCAGACGGACGACCTCAACGAGCGCCGCCACTTCCTGGAGGCCGCCGTGAAGGCGGACCCCACCTACGCCCCCGCGCGCCTGGCGCTGGCGGACCATGAGATGGACCGCGGCCACCCGGAGCGCGTGCAGCCGCTGCTCGCCCCCCTCATGGAGGTGGAGGACGGCCGCAACGTGCCGGGCGCGCGCCTCTTGCTCGCCCGCGCGGCGGAGGCCCTGGGCGAGCGCGCCCGGGCGCACGCGCTGATTGAAGAGGCCTTCCGTCAGCAGCCCCGCGTGCCCCGCGTGGTGCGCGTGGCCGCCGCGGCGTCCCGTCAGCTGGGCCGCGCCCAGGAGGCCATGGACCGCATGCGCGTGGTGCTGGCGCTGCGCTACGACGACTCCAACACCCGCCGCCAGCTGGCCTCCATGCTCGCGGACGCGGGCAAGGTGGACGCCGCCGAGCGCGAGTACTCGAAGCTCACCGACCTGAACCCCTTCGACAACGGCAGCCGCGTGCGGCTGGCGGAGCTCAAGGCCGCCAACGGCGCCGTGGAGGAGGCCGCCGCCCTCTTCACGGAGGCCAAGGCGCTCTCCCCGGATGAACCGGAGGTCTACGAGCGCGAGGGCCGCGCGCTGCTCGCCGCCGGTCAGCGCGAGCCCGCCCTGGCCGCCTTCGAGAAGTCGCTACAGCTGCGCCCGCAGAACCCCGGCCTCAAGGAGGCCCTGCGCACGCTCAAGGGCGAGTCCGAGAGCGCGGGCACCCAGTACCTGGTGGACGCGAAGCCCCTGTCCAAGGAGGCCGAGGGCTACATGAACGAGGACGCCCTCTACCTCGTCGACAACACCTACGTGCGCGTGCAGAAGAGCGGCCTGTCCAGCCGCATGCAGCAGATGGTGGTGCGCGTGTTCAACCAGCGCGGCGTGGACGCGTTCCGCAGCGTGCCGGTGACGTACTCGCCGGACCGCCAGGAGGTGCGCGTGCTGCGCGCCCGCGTGACGAAGCCGGACGGCTCCGTGGTGGACAGCTACGGCGACGCGGACCGCAACATCAACGAGCCGTGGACGGGCATGTACTACGACGCCCGCGCGCGCATCCTGTCGTTCCCGTCGCTCTCCGCCGGTGACACGCTGGAGCTCACCTACCGCCTGGACGACACCGCGCAGGACAACCTGCTGTCGGACTACTGGGGCGACGTGGAGAGCGTGCAGGGCGTCTACCCGAAGGTGCGCTTCCAGTACGTCGTGGACATGCCCAAGGAGCGGCCGCTGTACTGGAACAAGAGCCGCCTGGCCGGCGTGGAGCAGCAGCAGGAGGCGCCGGAGTCCGGCCGCACCGTGTACCGCTTCGGCGCGAAGCACGTCTCCAAGGTGGTGCCGGAGCCGGGCATGCCGGGCTGGGCGGAGGTCGCCCAGAACCTGCACATCTCCACGTACAAGACGTGGGACCAAGTGGGCAACTACTGGTGGGGCCTGGTGCGTGACCAGCTCCAGCCCAACGCGGAGCTGAAGAGCACCGTGGACCAGGTGCTCACGGGCGTGGACCGCAAGGACCAGCTCGCCGTGGTGCGCGCCATCTACTCCTTCGTCGTCACCAACACCCGCTACGTGGCGCTGGAGTTCGGCATCCACGGCTTCAAGCCGTACCGCGTGGACCGCGTGCTCGCGCGCCGCTTCGGCGACTGCAAGGACAAGGCGAGCCTCATCCACTCCATGCTGAAGGTGGCGGGCGTGGACAGCCGGCTGGTGCTCCTGCGCATGCGCAACCTGGGCGCGCTGGACGCGGAGCCCGCGTCGCTGGCGGCCTTCAACCACGCCATCGCGTACGTGCCCAAGTTCGACCTGTACCTGGACGGCACGGCGGAGTTCCACGGCGCCAAGGAGCTTCCTTCCGCGGACCGCGTGGCCAACGTGCTGGTGGTGGACCCCAACGGCACGAGCAACTTCCTCACCACGCCGGAGGCGAAGGCGGAGGACAACAAGACGACGCTGGCCATGGACGTGGCGCTGCGGCCTGACGGCGGCGCGGACGTGAAGGGCCAGAGCAGCGTGTCCGGCCAGTCCGCGCCGGACTACCGCCGCGCCTACCGCCCGGAGTCCACGCGCAAGTCCACCTTCGAGCGCGCCTGGGCGCAGAGCTTCCCCGGCCTCACCGTGCGCGAGGTGAAGCTCAGCGACACCACCCGCCTGGACGACGACGTGACGCTGGACTTCAACATGGGCATCCCGCGCTACGCGGAGGTGCTGCCCGGCGGCAGCCTGCGCTTCCTGCCCTTCGGCACGGGGCGCACCTACCAGCAGGCGTACGCGTCGCTCGCCGAGCGCCGCTTCGACCTGGTGATGCAGAGCCCCTGGGTGAACACCTTCAAGCTGCGCTACACGCTGCCCGGCGGCTACACCGTGGCGGAGATGCCGCAGGCGGTGGAGGAGACCACGAAGTTCGGCCGCGTGAAGCTCAGCTACCGCGTGGAGAACGGCGCGCTCGTCGCCGACGGCGAGGTGGCCCTCTCCGTCGCCCGCATCAAGGCGGACGAGTACCCGCAGTTCCGTGAGTTCCTGGGCCGCGTGGACCGCGCCTTCGGCCGCCGCATCCTGCTCCAGGGGCCGGGGCAGAAGACGGCTTCGCGGTAATCGCGGACACTCGCGGCGCCTGCCTGGCGCCGCATGAGCACGGAGGGCTTGACCCGGACGCGGCCCTCCGTGCTTAAGCAGATGCATGCACCCTGCACGCGCGCTCGTCCTTGGCTGCCTGCTGGTGGCGACGGTCGCCACCGCCGGCCCGGTCGTCCAGGTCCCCGAAGGGGGACGGGCGGTGGAGGTCATCCCCAAGGGCGTGCTGTGCGGCCCCGTGCGCGGCGGCTGGGTGCTGGAGGGCCGCACGCTCAAGCCGCCCACGCGCGCGGATGACGCCAACCGCACGCTGGAGCTGAAGGTCGCCGCGGACGAGGCCTCCTGCGCCACGGCCACCGACACCGTGGTGGTGGTGGCCACCGGGCCCTTCCCGCGCATCGACAGCGCCTCCACCACGTTCTACCCGGACGACGGGCGGCTGGAGCTCAAGGGCACCGGCCTGAAGAACGTGGCCATCGCCTGGTCCGGGACACCCCGGGGCGTGGATCCGAAGACGACCTCCCTGGACGGCCAGGACTTCTGTCTGGAGCCCAACGCCCCCAACGAGTGCGCCGTCCCGCTGACGCCCGGCCTGCCCACGGACGCGACGCTGTTCTGGGTCCCCGCCTACGGCCGCAGGGGCGCGGACGTTGCGACGTACGACGCCAACGGGCGCTTCCTGGATGACGAATACTTCCGCCTGCGCCCCGGCCGCACCGTGCTCACGCGGCCCCTGGTGCAGTCCTCCGGCGTGGACCTGTCCAAGGGCCCCGGCTACGCGGCGGTGACGCACTCGGAGGCCATCGCGTCCGTGGACTGCGGCACCGCGCGCTGCGAGGTGACCGAGGGCGCCGTGTCCATCCGCAACGTGCCGGGGCTCAACCCCACGGTGTCCTTGCGCCTGAGGCTGGTGCCGCGCGTGTTCTTCGCGAAGGGGGACGCGCTGGAGACGTCCTTCTCCGAGACGCTGCCCGTGCTCGCGTGCCCCATCTCCGCGGTGGAGGGCACGGTGCTGCGCGACGCGGAGAACTCCGGGCTGGTGATGCGCCTGGACGCGTCCTGCGCGCACGACCCGCGCGGCCTCTTGTGGACGGTGAACGGCGCGCGCGTGCGGGTGGAGCGCGTCGTGAAGGCCCAGGACGGCACGTACGTGCTCCTGCGCACCAGCGGGACCAACGAGCCACAGGTCGTCGTCACCGCCATCACGTCGCGCGTGGACGGCACGGTGGTGGCGTCGGAGACGGCGGACACGCACGCCGCGCCCGTCCCCCGCGCGACCCTGGAGCTGCCCGGCCACGGCGCCATCGACTTCGTGCCCACCAACCGCCCCGCGGAGGTGACGGTGGCGTCCAACGGCGGCCTGGGCCGCTTCGTGCTGCGCCCGCTGGGCGGGGCCTACACCGTGACGGTGCGCGAGTCCGCCACGCTCATCCAGGGCGAGGCGACCTCCGGCGGCTTCGTGTCGCTGCGCTTCGGCTACCGGCTGCCCACGCTGCCGGCGGAGCTGGCCACGTCCGACCTGTTCCTCACCGACGAGCGCGTGCAGCGCGCGGTGCGTGAGGCCAGCGTGCCCACCAACGTGGAGAACCTGGTGGAGCTCGTCTGCGCGGACAAGGAGGGCAACGACGAGAGGCTCTCCCCCAGCCGCCCGCACCGGCTGGAGTACGCCATGCGCAACACCTGCCGCGTCGTCGTCCACCGCGAGCGCCTCACGCCGGAGGAGGGCAACCAGGAGATCACCCTGCGCATCACCGTGACGAAGTCCGACGGCTCCGTCCGGGGCGAGAGCAGCGTGGACCAGCGCCTGTTCCTGCGGCCCAAGGGCGAGATGCGCGTCATCCCCGTGCAGGGCAACCTGGGCCAGTACGACCGCATCCTCGTGCAGGTGGCGCACGTGGCGGACGAGTCCCGCTACGCCCTCTCCACGGTGGACCGCACGGGCCTGCCGTCCGCGCAGTGGACCGCCATCGTGCGCGGCGGCATGTTCCGCCTCTACACCATGGCCACCATCCCCGCGGGCCTCTACCGCGCGACGCAGCCCACGGGACAGCTGGCCATCAACTTCGGCGTGCTGTCGCGCCTGGCGCTGCTCAACAACGAGGGCCAGGAGCGCCTCCTGGGCATCGAGATGGGCCTGATGGGCCTGGGCCTGGTGCCGCAGTCCGGAGACATCCAGTTCCCGCCCACGCTGGCGGCCGTGCTGGGCCTGGGCCTGCGAGTGCCCATCGGCCCGGGCGCGGCGGTGGGCGCGCAGGCGTGGATTGCCCGCGAGTTCCGGGGCGACATCACCCGGCGCACCAACGGAGACCCCACCACCGACATCGTGGTGCCCTCCAGCAAGTGGTCCTTCATCTTCGGACCCAGCATCTCCGTGGGCAACGTGGGCTTCAACCTCTGAAGCCCACGGGGAGCCCCGCGGCTACTTCCCGAGCAGCGCCTTCAGGAACCGCCGCACCTCCGGCGGCCCCTCCACGCGGTACGCCGCGCGCGTGTGCTTGTTGCCCGCGTGCACGGTGATGCCGCCCGGGGGCACCGCCGCGAACAGGTCCTCGTCCGTGACGTCGTCGCCCATGGCCACCACGCGCACGTCCGGCGCCTCGCCCTTCAGCACCTCTGGCACCACGCGGCCCTTGTTGACGCCCTTGGGCCGCACCTCCACCACCCGGTCCCCGGGCAGGATGTGCATGGGCTCCTCGGAGAACTGCTCGTAGAGCAGCAGGCGCAACTCGCGCGCCTGGAGCGCGCCGAACTCCGCGTCCACCTTGCGGTAGTGCCACGCGAGCGACGCCGTCTTCTCCTCCACGAACGAGCCCGTCACCCGCGCCGCGAACGCGTCCAGCACGGGCTTCACCTTCGGCTTCCACTCGAAGGACACGCCCGGCAGCGCCTGCCATGGCTGGCCCCGCCGCATGCGCGACCACAGGCCGTGCTCCGCGTGCAGCCCCGCGGGCAGTTCGCTGAACCACGCCTCCAGCGTGTCGCGCGGACGGCCGCTCACGATGTGTACGGACAGGTCCGGCCGGGCGCACAGCTCCTGGAGCAGTGACATCAGCTCCGCGTCCGGCGCGGCCGCTTCCGGCGTGGGGGCGAAGCCCACGAGCGTGCCGTCGTAGTCCAGGAACAGCACCTTGCGGCCCGGCCCCTTCAGCTTCTCCACCGCGAGCATGCCGTCCGGCAGCGGCGGCTTCTCCGCCACGGAGGCCAGTCCCTGGAGCCGGTCCAGGAAGCTGGCCACCCACCAGTGCACGTCCCGCGTCTTCACGCCCGAGCGCAGGGAGTGCATGCGCTCCTGGCGCTCGGGCCCGGGCATCTCCAGCGCCTGTTCGATGGCGTCCGCCATGCCCTCCACGTCGTAGGGGTTCACCAGCAGCGCGTCGCGCATCTCCGACGCCGCGCCCGCGAACTCGCTGAGCACGAGCACGCCGTCCTCGTCCGGACGGGCCGCGCAGAACTCCTTGGCCACCAGGTTCATGCCGTCGCGCACGGGCGTCACCAGCATCACGTCCGCGCCACGGTAGAGGCTCACCAGCTGCTTCTCGTTGAGCGAGCGGTAGAGGTAGTGCACGGGCGTGCTGTGCACGGTGCCGTAGAGCCCGTTGATGCGGCCCACCAACTCGTCCACCGTCTCGCGGTACTCGGCATAGGCCTGCACCTGCGTGCGGCTGGGCACGGCCACCTGGATGAAGCGCAGGCGCCCGCGCAGGGCCGGCTGGCGCTCCAGCACGCGCTGCACCGCGAGCAGGCGCCGGGGAATGCCCTTGGTGTAGTCCAGCCGGTCGATGCCCACGAGCAGCCGCTCGCCGCGGGCGCGCTCCTGCAGCGTCTTCACCTCGTCCAGCACCGCGGGCTCGCGCGCCAGCGTCTCGAAGGCGGTGGCGTCGATGCCCATGGGGAAGGCGCCCACGCGCACCTCGCGCCCCTGGAAGAGGACGCGGTCGATGTCCGTGTCCAGCCCCAGGTGCCGCAGCAGCGTGCCGGAGAAGTGCCGCACGTAGCTCACCGCGTGGAAGCCGATGAGGTCCGCGCCCAACAGGCCCCTGAGCAGCTCTCCGCGCCGGGGCAGCGTGCTGAAGATTTCGGACGACGGGAACGGGATGTGGTGGAAGTAGCCGATGCGCGCGTGCGGCAGGCGCGCTCTCAGCATCCCGGGCACCAGCATGAGCTGGTAGTCGTGCACCCAGATGGTGTCGCCCGGCTGATAGTGCTTCGCGGCCAGGTCGGCGAAGCGCTCGTTCGCCTTGCGGTAGGCGTCCCAGTCCCGGTCCTGCCGGGGGACGCGGTCCAGCATGTAGTGGCACAGCGGCCAGAGCACCCGGTTGGAGTAGCCCTCGTAGAAGCGGCTGACCTCGCTGGCGGACAGGTACAGCGGCACGCAGCGCAGGTCCGCCAGCTGCTTCTCCACCTGCGCGCGCTGGGCGTCCGTCAGGCGGGAGACATCCCCGGGCCAGCCGATCCACATGCCCCCGGAGCGCTCGTGCGGGCGGCTGAGCCCGGTGGCGAGCCCCCCGGCGCTGCGCACCACGGAGACAGTGTCCTTCTCCGCCTTGACGGTGACGGGAAGACGGTTCGAGACGAGCAGGAGTCGAGCCATAGACCCACTAGCTCTATTCACCCCCTCCGGGAATGGCTACCACCTTGTGCGCCTGGCTGACGTTTAAGGGCCCCTGGCCCGCCCGTACCCAGCCGAGCCGGACCAGCAACGCGGGCTCCCTCCCGGCCTTCCAGATGAAGGCGTCCAGCACGTAGTGCGTGGCCTGCGGCAGCGCAAGCAGCGGCACCACGAGCGCCAGCACATCCGCCTCCAGGATGGGACCACTGTCGCCGAACAACACCGGACGGTCGTGCCACACCAGCACGTCCCACAACCCCTCTTCCAGGAGCGCCAGTCCCGCGAGGAACAGCAGGAAGCCCGGCAGCCCCGCACGCAGGAGCACGCCCCATTCTCCGAAGCCCCCTTCCGCGTGGCGCCCGCGTGCATAGCGGAACAGCAGCGCGAAGTACGGCACGCCGTGCAGCACCACGTTCATCACCGTGAACGCGAAGTCGTCCCGCGCCAGCACGATGCCGCCGAACCACGCCACCCACGTGGCCACCACCAGCAGCACCTTGCCGGCCTGCACGCCTTCGCCCCGCGCGATGCGCAGGAACTGGAAGCCCGCCCACAGCGTGAGCACCGCCGCGTGCGCGCCCAGCGCCGCGGTGCCCATCCACCGCGGGAGGCCGGAGAGGAAGTCGTTCTCCACGAACCACCAGAAGGAGCGAGGCAGGTTCGCGTGCCACCAGACGACGGGGCCCAGCGTGGCGGCGTAGACGGCCGCGGCGTCCAGGCGCCGCTCGAAGGCGGACGCACGCGCCTTGCGGTCATAGAGCGCCACCCAGCCGTACTGCTGGCGGATGAAGTGGAACAGCGCCACGTACGCGAACAGGCTCCAGAACGCGCCGGGAGACGCCATGTACGCGAAGACGCCCGCCGTGTACGCGGCGAGCGGCGCGCCCACGTAGAGGCCCGGGCGGCGCGCCACCTCCTCGCCGTCCAGGTACGTGCGGAACAGCGTGGACCAGACGTGCGCCACGTCCACGCCCACCACGAACAGGAGCCACGCCCACGCGGGCGTGTCCCCCACCGCGCCCAGCCACGGCGCGGCCAGCACGAAGGCCACGGACACGAGCGCGCTGCCGGCGAACACGGTGAGGTCCACGCCACGGCCGAACAGCCAGGCCTGCGCGGGAGAGAGGAGACGGGGCATCGGACCGGGAGACTAGCGCACTCTTCCGGTCCTCCCCGGTCCTGACGCACCCACCTGACTTACCCGGTAATCAACCAATCCATCGCATATGAACAGTCATTGAGGCGCAAACCGCTCGCGGCCATGACGGGGCGTGCGTGTCATTCCACGCGGGCGATTCGTTAGGCTTTGCACCGCGCGTCCTCCTCCTCGCCGGTTCCCGTCTGGACGGGCGCGCTCCCACGCCCATGAGCAACGCCTCACCGGTTCCGGCCCTCCGGAACGCGACGTCCTCCACGCTGCTCTGCCTGCTCTTCGCCGCGCTTCCCGCCCTGGGCGCCGAGCGCGCCTTGCCCTGGGAAGGGCCGGCCTTCACGGCCTCCGCCTCCGCCATGGCGGCGAGCGCCGCGAAGCTTCCCGCGCCCGCCGGAGGCGGTGACGTGGAGGTGCTGCTGCGGGAAGGCAACTACCAGGAACTGGGGCCCCACCGCTGGCGCACCACCCACCGCAACGTCTTCCGCATCCTCACCCCCGCGGGCGTGCGCCAGTGGGCCGAGGCCCGCGCCGAGTGGTCCCCCTGGCGCCAGCAGCGCCCCGTCTTGCGCGCCCGCGTCATCACGCCGGATGGGAAGGAGCACCCGCTGGATGAAGGGACGCTGCACGACGCGCCCGTGGAGGACTCGGCGCCGGACGTCTACAGCGACACCCGCGCGTTGCGCGCGCCGCTGCCCTCGCTGCGGCCCGGCAGCATCGTGGAGATGGAGTCGGTGGTGGAGGACACGCAGGCGTTCTTCGACGCGGGCGTCGTCACGCACTTCTACTTCGCCAGCCCCGTGCCCGTGCGCAAGGTGCGCCTGGCCATCGACGTGGCCCCCAGCACCCAGCTCGCGCTGCGCGTCCAGGGGCTGCCGCTGGAGCCGCTGCCGCAGCACCAGTCCGACCGCAAGCGGCTGAGCTTCGAGGGCGGCCCCTACGCCGCCGTGACGGCGCTGGAGGCGGACCTGCCCGCGGCCCAGGCCTTCCAGCCGCACGTGGCCTTCTCCACGGGCCGCTCCTGGAACGAGGTGGCCCGGGCCTATGACGCCATCGTGGAGCAGCAGCTGGACGGCGCGTCGCTCCAGGGCCGCGCCCGCGCGCTCGCGAAGGGCACCAAGGACCGCCGCGTCGTGGCGCAGCGGCTGCTGGAGGAGGTGCGGGAGTCGGTGCGCTACACGGGCCTGGAGTTCGGCGCCGCCGCCATCGTTCCCGCCCCGCCGAAGCAGGTGCTCGCGCGCCAGTACGGAGACTGCAAGGAGATGTCCACGCTGCTCGTGGGCCTGCTGCGCGGCGCGGGCATCCCCGCCCACGTGGCGCTGGTGCGCTCCGGGCGCGAGGACGTGCCGGAGCTTCCGGGCATGGGCTTCTTCAATCACGCCATCGTCCACGTCCCCGGCACGCCCGCCCTGTGGATCGACCCCACGGATCCCGGCGCGGAGGCCGGGATGCTCGCCCCGGAGCTGCAGGGGCGCCACGCGCTGGTGGCCGCGCAGGACACGCAGGGGCTCACCGTCATCGACGAGGCGCCCCCTTCGGCGAACACCGCCCTCTTCACCCGCACCGTGGAGCTGTCCGACGAGGGCCCGGCCCGCGTGAAGGAGACGCGCGAGCTGTCGGGCTCGCTGGCGGTGCAGTACCGCCGCATGCTGCGCGCGGTGCGCCCGGATGACCTGCGCCGCAACCTGGAGGCGCTGGCCACCGCGCAGTACCAGGGCACCCTGGAGGGCATGAAGCACACGTCGCTGGAGGAGGGCACCGGCCCCTTCCGGCTGGAGCTGAACGTGGCGTCCGCGCGCTTCGCCACCACGGGCTGGCGCAGCGCGCGCGTCCCCCTGCGGCTCGACTCGCCCCTGGCTTGGCTGCCGGACTCCCTGGACGACGTGCGGGAGCTGCTGCCGGATGAGCTGGGCCGCAAGCCCGCCCTGCCCGCGAAGCGCAAGGCGGACCTGGTGCTCCCGGTGGCCTACCGCGCGGAGGTGCGCTACCGCCTGCGCCCGCCCCAGGGCTTCGGCGTGCGGACCGTCCCTCGCGACGAGACGCTGTCCCTGGGGCCCGCCACGCTCGCGCTGGGCTACACGCGCGAGTCCGACGGCGGCCTCACCGCCACCTTCCGCTTCGACACCGTGAAGCGCCGCTACACGCCGGACGAGGTGACGGCCTTCCGCACGGCGCTGGCCACGTTCGCGCACCGGGCGCCGCTGGCGGTGGAGTTCGAGGACCGGGGCGCCCGGCTGGTGGAGGCGGGGCGGGTGAAGGACGGCCTGGACCTCTACGAGAAGCGGCTCACGTCGCGCGCGGATTCGGCGCAGGTGCGCGCGCGCTACGCCGGCACGCTCCTGCGGCTGGGCTTTGGCGAGCAGGCCCGCATCGAGGCGCGCCGCGCCGTGGAGCAGCGGCCGTCCTCGCCGCTGGTCCACCACGTGCTCGCGTGGGTCCTGCAGCATGACTCGCAGGGCCAGCGGCTGCGGCCGGGCGCGGACCTGGAAGGCGCGGTGGCGGCATGCCGCAAGGCCATCTCGCTGGAGCCGGACAACGTCGCCGCGAACGCGCTCCTGGCGGACCTGCTGGAGCACAACCGCGAGGGCGAGCACTTCGGCCGGGGCGCGCCCCTCGCCGAGGCGGTGGCCACCTGGCGCCACCTGCGCGATGACCTGCACGCCCAGGACGTGGACGACCGGCTCATCGCGGCCCTGTTCCGCTCGGGCGCTACCGCCGAGGCGATGGAGGCCGCGCGCAAGGCCGCGCCCTCCGACCTGCGCACGAAGGTGCTGGTGATGACCACGGCGGAACGCCAGGGCATCCCGGCGGCCATCGCGGCGGCGGACCTCGAATTCGAGGGGCCGGACGAGCGCCGCCAGGCGCTGGCGCTCGCGGGCAACCACCTGCTCACGCGGGGCCGCGCGGGTGACGCGGTGAAGCTCTTCGAGGCGGCGCTCAAGGGCGCCTACGATCCGGACCGCCAGTTCCAGCTGGAGCTGGCGAAGAACGCCCGCGACGGCAAGAACACGAAGGAGGAGAAGGGGCCGGAGGCGCTGGTGCGCCGCATCGTCAAGGCGGCCTGGACGGCGCGCGACGCGAAGGAGTTCAAGGCCACCATCCGTCCCCTGCTGTCCAACCGCGACCGCGAGGACAGCACGCTGGACCGCAAGCTGGAGCTGCTCCAGGCCCAGGCCTCGCGCTTCGCGCGAACCTCCCTGGACACCGTGGGCGAGTCCTCCATGGCGGACCTCGCGGTGGCCGCGCTCGACCTCAAGGTGGAGGGCCAGGAGAAGGTCGGCTACCGGGTGCGGCTGAAGTTCCTGCTGGGCGCGCAGGTGTACGAGGACGCCTGGTACATCGTGAACGAGAGCAACCAGCTGCGCCTGCTGGGCTCGGTGACGGATCCGCGCCCGCTGGGAGCGGAGGCGCTGCGGTGGCTGGATGCCGGCAAGCTCAAGCAGGCCCTGGTGTGGCTTGAATGGGCCGTGGCGGACACCCGCGCGGTGGAACCGTCGGGCCTGGCCCCGCTGGCCTCCTTCGCGAACACGCTGCGGGGCTTCTCCGGCGCGGAGGGCGTGACGCACCTGCGCGCCGCCTGCGCCTACCTGGGCGCGAGCACGGGGGACGCGCGAGTCCTCGCCGCGCTGCGGGCCCAGGCGCAGTACGCGTCGGGCGAGGAGCGGCACCGGCTGATGATGGCGCTGGCGGTGGCCATGCGGGCGAGCGGCCAGAGCCCGAACGCCGAGGTCATCCTGGACGAGGTGCGCTCGGACGTGCCGCAGTCCGCGGATGCCTTCTGGCTCAAGCGCGAGATGCTCTCCGAGCGCGGCCGGTGGGCGGAGCTGCGCCAGGTGTCCGACAGCCGGCTCGGGCTGCTGCACACGGACAGCCTGGGCTTCGAGTCGCTGATGCTGGCCTCCCTGAACCTGGGCGACTGGTCGAGGCTGGACGAAGCCACGCGCGAGCTGATGGACCTGGGGGGCGCGGGGGCGGACGCGTACCGGACCCTGGCCTGGGCCGCGCTGCACCGCGGCCGGGTGAAGTCCGAGGACATCGCGTGGGCCCAGAAGGCCGTGCGCCTGGGCGCGGAAGGTGACACGACGCCCACCGCCCTGCTCGCCGCGCTGCTGGTGGAGTCCGGCAAGCTGGTGGAGGCACGAAAGCTGGTGGACGACGCCATGGACCTGGGCGGCGCGGACACGCCGACGGACGCGGGCCTCGTCTACGTGAAGGCCCGGCTCGCGGAGTCCTTCGGGCTGACGGAAGCGGCCCGAGCCCTCTACCGCGCGGTTCCCCGCGGCGACACGTCCGACGCGCGCTCGTTCCACCGGCTGGCGCAGGCCCGTCTCAATCGCGGCCGGGGCGCCACGTCCCCCACGACCGCGACCCGGACGGAGTGAGCGGTATGTGGGTTCCCACATGGGTCCGCTGACACCGGATGCTTTCTGCCTGATCAGAAAATGCGACTGGCAGCGGCGCTGTCGGACAGCCGCCGTGAAATCTTCCTGAGACAAAGGGGTGGTTTAAAGACAACAACCTGACACGTGTGACTAACTTGCAAGGATTTCCTTTCCGGGCGTTATCATGGATGGCGACACACAGACGCAGGGCCGACCGTGGAGGCTTTCATGTCCGGAATGGCGATGATGGATGGAATGGTTCACACCGCGGACCTCGAGTGGAAGCCGCTCGGTCCTGGAACCTCCTACCGTCTGCTTCGCGTGAGCGCGGAGACGGGTGTGTGGAGCGCCATCCTGAAGATGGAGAAGGGCGCTGTCTTCGCGCCGCACAAGCACCTGGGCCCGGCGGAGATCTTCATCCTCTCCGGCTCGACGCAGGACCGCCTGGGCGTCACCCGCGCGGGCGACTACGAGTTCGAGCCGCTGGGCGCCGAGCACCCGTCCACCACCGCGCTGGAGGAGTCGCTCATCCACTTCACCGCGCACGGCCCCATCGCGTTCCACGACGACAAGGGCCGCATCGTGATGCTGCTGGACTCGGAGTTCTTCCTGAAGGCGCAGGCGCAGGAGCCGCAGTACAGCGTCAAGAAGGCGGCCTGAAGCACGGCCGCGGTGCTGTGTTTCATACGTCGGGTGTCTGACTTTGACACCCGACGTCAGGGTTGGCGGCCAGGGCTCAGGCCGCCTCCAGCAGGCGCAGGAAGGCCTTGGCCGCGTCCGCGTCGCTGATGTTCTGGAGCCCCTCGCTCACCTGCAGCTCCGTGGACACGACGCCGGGCACGCGCGTCTGTCCGAAGCCCCCCGCCACCCAGACCCGGTCCTCGCGCGCGATGCGGTCGCGCTGCTTGACGTAGGCCTGCGGTGAGCCGCGCAGGAACACGTGGAACATGTTCGTCTGCACGGGCTGCGGAAGCACCGTGACGCGCGGGTCCGCCGCGATGAGTGTGGTGATGGCCTTCGCCCGCTTCACGTAGCCGGGGATGGCGGCCAGCGCCGCGTCGAAGCGCATGGCGGCGGAGGCCACCAGCGGGGCCAGGTGGAACAGGTTGCCGCCGTGCCGGTGGCGCCACACGCGCGACTCCTTGATGAAGTCGCGGCTGCCCACCAGCATCGCGCCGCCGATGCCGCCAATCATCTTGTAGAAGGACACGTAGACGGAGTCGAAGCCCTTGCAGATGTCCGCGTAGGTGCGGCCATAGAAGGGCTGGCTCTCCCACAGCCGCGCGCCGTCCATGTGCAGCTTCACCTTCTTGTCGCGGCAGGTGCGCTTGAGCTCCTGGAGCTGCTCCCACGTCTGGAGCTGCCCGCCCAGCCAGCGCACCGGCAGCTCCACGCTGACGCTGCCCAGCGTGTCGGGGGACTTCGCCACGTCCTCCGCCAGGAGCGGCCGCGTCCACGGGCCCAGGTTCACCGTGCGCAGTTGGTGCAGCACGGAGTAGGCGTCGTCCTCATGCAGCACGTGGTGCGATGACGGGTGCACGCCCACCGTGCGCACGTTGCTTGCGTCCGCATAGATGCGCAGCGCGATGAGCTGCGCCATGGTGCCCGTGGGCATGAAGCACGCGTCCTCGAAGCCCAGCAGGTCCGCGAGCCTCTTCTCGAAGGCCTGCACGAAGTCGCCGTTGCCGTAGAAGTCGCTGGTCAGCTTCTGGCGCTGCATCCACTCGCCAATGCGCACGTACTCCGCGCCGTCGTCGGACGTGGAGGTGACGGGCAGCGACGCGGTGCAGGCCTTGCGCAGCTGTTCGTACTCGGCCGCGGAAGGCGCCGGCGGACCCGGCTTGGGCGCCGCGGCATTCGCGTTCGCGGCGGGGACGCCCGCGAGCCCCGGTGATTTGGTGGTGCGCAGGGACGGCGTGCCTCCGTCCGGAGCCGCGTCGCTCCGTCCCGGGAACAGCGTGGAGCCCGCGAGCAGGCTGGTGAGTCCGAGGAACTCCGCCCGGCTGAAGCGACTGTCCTTCATGTGCCCTTCCCTCCCGCTTCGGATGGCTACAACCAACTGGCGCTCTTGAGCCCCATTCCCGCCAGGGCCCGCTCCGCGGCCTGCACGCCGAACCAGTTGGCCTCCTCGAAGAGGGCCATGCCGCCCAGGTCCGTGTGCGCGAAGTGCAGGTGCCGGCCCAGGCTCTGTTGCGCGGCGCGGCGAGCCTCGCCCCAGAGGAAGCCCGGTTGGGGCCGCACCATGGCGTGGCCCCAGCGCTGCACCTCCAGCCGCTGCGCGAGCGCGCCCACCCCGGGGTGCGCCGGCAGCAGGTCCGCCATCACCAGCGCCTCCCAGTCCCCGTACGTCGCGGAGAGGGCCTGATTGCGCTCCGCCTTCACGTCCGCGCCGGCCATGGGCAGGTACCAGGTGAGCACCGTGGGCCCGCGCGCGTCCTGGCGCAGCGACTGGTGCGTGGCCACCACGTAGCCCAGGCTCCGGCTCTCATAGAAGACGTTGTCCCAGGCCAGCGGGAAGCCCCGCGACGCCGGCGGCGCGGACACCGTCAGGTTGGCCACCACCCACGGGCTGTAGACGAAGGCGTCCATCCACGCGGGGCGGGCCTCGCGCCACGGCGCCACCACGTGCGCGGCGACGAAGCGCGGGCACGCCAGCACCACCTGCCGGGCATGGAAGGCCCGGGGCGCCCCGGTGCGCGCATCCAGCGCGTGCACGCGGCAGCCGTCCTCTCCCGGCTCCACCGTGTGCACCAGCACCTGCGTCTCCAGCTGGCGAGGGCCCAGCGACGACGCCAGCTGCTTCACCAGCCGGCCGTTGCCCTCGGGCCAGGAGAGGAAGCCGTCGCTGCGCTCACCCTTCCCGTTCTGCCGCGCGGCGAAGTACCAGATGCCCGCCCAGGCGGAGACGTGCTCGGAGGTGGCGCCATAGTCGTCGCGGCACGCGTAGTCCACGAACCACTTCAGCCGGGGCGAGCGGAAGCCCTCCGCCTCCATCCACCGCGCCATGCTCAGCGCGTCCAGCGCGGTCCACTCCGCGTCGTCGCTGGAGAGCGCCACCGGCACCGCGAACGCCTTGCGCCCCTTCGCGTCGCGCGCGGCGGCGAAGGCGTTCATCTTCGTGTCGAAGCGCTCCAGCTCCGCCAGGTCCTCCGGGCTCGCGCCCGCGCGCAGGTACAGCCCTTCGTACCAGTGGCCCTTGAAGAAGACGCGCTCGTCGGGCTCCTGGATGAGCAGCTCCTCCGCGAACGACGGGTGGCCTTCCGCGTCCACGCCGGTGACGGCATCCATTTCCCGCAACAGGCGCATCACCGGCCCCGTGTCCTCCAGGGGGGATGGCAGGTAGTGCGCGCCCCACGGGAACGCGGACACGGCGTTGCGGCCGGAACGGGACGTGCCCCCGGCCTCCGCCTCCAGCTCCACCACGCGCAGGTCCTTCACGCCCGCGGCGGACAGGCGCCACGCGGCGGACAGCCCGGCCGCGCCCGCGCCGACAATCAACACGCCCACCGGTTCGAATTCCTGCGCGCGCGGCAGCGGCCCTGTGCGCAACTTGTGACCGGTGTCCACCGCCCGGTCCACGATGGCGCCCGGCACCGGCGCGCGAGCGGCCTGCCGCGTACAGGCGCTCGCCACGGAGGCGCCCAGGAACGCGGCCACCAGCTCGCGCCGCGTCAGTTCCACCGGCGCCACTCCTCTTCGTAGTAGTGCACCAGCACCTGGTTGTTCAGCCGGTTCACCTCCGCCGGCAGCGGGGCCATGTCCGGGGAGAAGCGCGTGAGCCCCTCCAGCGTGTCCTCGTCCAGGAACGCCAGTCCCTCCGGCAACGGGCGGTGACGGCCGGCCGGCTCCTGCGCCACCATCACGTAGCCCCACTCCCCGAACGAGGGCACCAGCGCGTGGTACGGCAGCGTCCAGAAGCCCGCCGCCTTCAGCGTGGTCTCCACGCACCAGAACGAGCGCCGCGCGAACAGGGGACTCGTGCTCTGGATGACCGCCACGCCGCCCGGCGCCATGCGCTTCTTCAAAATCTTGTAGAAGCCCGTCGTGTACAGCTTCCCCAGCGCGAAGTTGTTGGGGTCCGGGAAGTCCACGATGACGACGTCCCAGGCGTTGGCGCCTTCGGTCAGGAACTGCATGGCGTCCGTGTTGATGACGCGCATCTTCGGGTGCGTCAGGGCGTGGTGGTTGAGCGCCGCCAGCTCCGGGTAGTTCATGGCGAGCCCGGTGATGGCGGGGTCCAGGTCCACCAGCGTGACGGACTTCACCTCCGGATACCTCAGCACCTCGCGCGCCGCGAGCCCGTCCCCTCCGCCCAGAATCAGCACGTGCTCCACCTTCCGCGCGCGCACCATGGCCGGGTGCACCAGGGACTCGTGGTAGCGGTACTCGTCGATGCTGGCGAACTGGAGGTTGCCGTTGAGGAACAGCGAGAAGCCCCGCTTGCCGCGCGTGACGATGATGCGCTGATAGGGGGAGCTCGTGGCGTGGACGACGTCATCCGCGTAGAGCTGGTCCTCGTAGAACGTGGTGAGCCGGTCCCCCATCGCGAAGCACACCAGCAGCCCCGCGCACAGCGCCACCGCCTTGATGCGCAGGCGCACGGGGTTGGCCAGCACGGGCGCGAGCAGCCACGTGCTCCACAGCCCCACGCCCGCGTTGAGCAGGCCGAAGAGCAGCGACGTGCGCACCAGCCCCAGCTTCGGCACCAGAAGGAGCGGGAAGGCCACGCTGGCCGCGAGCGCGCCCAGGTAGTCGAACGTCAGCACCTGGCTGACCAGGTCCTTGAACTTGAGCTGGTCCTGCAGGATGCGCAGCAGGAGGGGAATCTCCAGCCCCACCAGCGTGCCGATGAGCAGCACGGTGCCGTACAGCACCACGGGGAACACGCTGGTCAGCGTGAAGGTGAGGAACAGCATCGGCGCGCACAGCCCGCCGAACAGGGCCACGGCCAGCTCTATCTCCACGAAGCGCTGGGCCACCCCGCGCTCCACGAAGCGCGACAGGTAGCTGCCAATGCCCATGGCGAAGAGGTAGCCGCCGATGACAGTGGAGAACTGGGTGATGCTGTCCCCCAGCAGGTAGCTGGCGAGCGTCCCGACGATGAGCTCGTAGATGAGCCCGCACGTCGCGATGACGAGGACGGTGAGGAAGAGCAGCGTCTTGTTCAAAGCGTCACGTGTTTCAGCCGCTGATGGCCGCCGCGATGATGATGGCCAGGCCCAGGATGAACGAGCCGATGACGATGCCCAGCGCGGTGTTCTGGTCGACCTCGATTTCCTTGTGCACGTCGTACGGCAGGATGAGGCGGATGACGTAGAAGCCGGCCACGAACACCACCAGGCCGATGAGCGAATAGATGACGCTCGCCAGCACTCCCTGCAGGGTGACCACCACTCCGAGCAACAGCATCACTTGCCTCCCATGAATCCACCGGTCCACAGCAGCACGCCGCCGGGACCGCGCTTCACGTCGCCGGTCACCCGCCCGCGCTCCTCGTCACTGAAAGGGGCCCAGCCCGTATAGGTGGCCCACGCGTACGCCACGAGCACCAGTCCGCCCAGGTACCTCATCGTCCACCTCCCTGCCCGCTACAGGTTGCTTTCCTTCCACCGCTCGGTCTCGAAGCTGTTGGCGCCGAAGAACGACAGCGCCGGAATCACCAGCAGCAGCACCAGCGAGATGATGAACCAGCTCTCGTTGGGCGTGTCGTGCGTGAGCACCACCTGGTAGCTGACGACGGGCCCCAGCTGGGGCCCCTTGAGCTTCAGGGCCGGGTCGAACGACGTGGTCGTCCGCAGCACGTACGTCCCCTTGGGCAGCGACGACAGGAACACGCTGCCGTTCTGGCTGCCCTCGCTCCAGGAGCCGTCGCTGTCGCGCCCGTGGTAGAAGCTCACCTCTTCGTAGAAGCTCACCACGTCCTGCGTGTCCTGGTTCACCAGGTCGCCCTGCACGCCCACCCAGGCGTTGTTCAGCGCCTGCGACATGTGGATCTGCGCCCGCATGTTGCCGGCCCGCTGAAGCTCGAAGGGCTCGCTGAAGTGCATGGCGTCAGGGGTGCCGGGGGTCGCGGTCCGGGGCAGCGTCACGTGCAGGTCCAGCACCCGCGCGTTGAGCGCGCGCGCGTGGAGCACCCCTGCCAGGGCGAACAGCCCCAGGAGCCACACCGCGGACCAGCGCAGCGTGCGCATCATCGACTCGCGGCGCAGGTTGGGCTGGCTGGGCGCGATGCCCTGGGGCCTGGGCAGCGGCTCCTTCAGCTTGAATGCGTCGCGCACCGTCTCCGGGGAGAGGTACTCGCCGTGGGTGTAGGTGACTTCGTTGTCGGTGGCGTCCTCGTTCACCGAGTACGGCGGCGCGACGTACTCCGTGGCGCGAGCCTTCTCGCCCTGGAAGACCTTCCAGTAGAACTCGCCCACCACCGCGTCGGTGACGGCGGTGACGGACTGGAAGGCCTTGTAGCGGCGGCCCCCGTGGTGCGCGGACACCTGCGGCACGACGTTCGCGTCACCGGCGGCCATGGGCTTCAAGAACACCCAGTGGCCGTTGGACTCCATCAGCCAGGTGAAGCCGCGCGCCGGGTGATAGAGCAGGTACTCCATCCACGGGTAGCGCGTGCCCTCCACCACGCACGAGCGCTCCTGGTAGCCGATGCAGATCCACTCCGCGCCGTCGAGCGTGCCCTTCTGCCCCAGCTGGATGGCCGCCGGCAGCTCCGGCTTCTGGAGCAGCTTGAGGAAGGCCAGCTTGCCCTGCGCCACGCTCATCAGCGCGCCGCAGTACGGGCACGCCACGCGCAGCGTCTGGTCCGGCGCGCGCAGCTCCAGCGGGCCGTTGCAGTTGGTGCAGCGCGCCTGCTGGAGCTGGACCTTGCGCACGCGGGGGCGCATCTCCCCCGCGGGGATGCCCAGCTGCGTGAGCTCCAGCCGCTGCCCCAGGAACACCTCCGGGTCGCGGTCGCGCGTGCCGAAGTCCAGCGTGACGAACAGGCCGCGCGGGCCGGTGGCGTCCACGTAGTAGCTGTCCGCCCGCGGATCCACGTCGCTGGGGAGCTGTCCCTCCGCGGCGACGACGCGCCCGTGGCCGCGCTCCTCCACCACCAGCGGGCGGTTGCGCAGGCGCAGGCGGTCGCCGGGGTGGAGGTTCTCCAGCTCGAGGCCCTCCTCCACGCCCGCGTCGGAGAGCAGGTGGAAGGCGCCCTCGGACTCGCTGAGCCAGCCGGTGCGGCCGTCGGACATCTCCACGTACCACTCGTCCCAGGGGCCGGCGCCGTGGTCCTTCTGGAGGTGCCCGACGATTTGGTACGAGGTGCCGTTGACGCGGCCCTCCAGCCCCAGGCGCAGCGGGGAGTCCGTCTCCACGATGCGGGCCACCTTGCCGTGGTCCTCCAGCTCCGCGCCCACGCGGGCCACCATCGTCTGGCAGTGGCCGCACACCACGACCTGCGCCGACCCGGCGGAGAACTCCACGCTCGCGCCACACGACGGACACGCCCCCTGCGTCACGCCTCCACCCCTCTCGACAGCTCGCGCACGCGGCACGACGTGGCGCCCAGATGCTTCGCCGCCAGCGCGGCGAAGTCCGGACGCGCCCGGGTGCGGCAGCAGTAGACGTTGAGCGCGGCGAAGCCATGCTCCGGGAAGGTGTGGATGGTCAGGTGGCTTTCGGCCAGGAGCGCCAGGCCGGTGACGCCGCCGGGCTCCGGGAAGACGTGCCACTGCGGCTGGCCCACGACCTTCAGGTCCATCAGGACGACCAGCTCCTCGAAGAGTGCCGCCAGCGCGGCCGCGTCCTTGAGCCGCTCCGGCACGCAGCCGCTTGCGTCAACCAGCCATTCCTGTCCGGTTGTCACAGGTGAAACCTCCGGGAGTAGAGCCCCTCTTTAACACGCTGGAGCCGGGTCGAAAGCCGCTAGGATGCGCGCCCCATGCGCACCCGATTCCTGACCGCTGGACTCCTCTGCCTCGCCCTGACCGCGTGCTCCAAGGACAAGGAGCAGCCGCCCGCCGCGAAGGCCCCCGCCGCCCAACCCTCCAACTCCGCCGCGGCTACCCGCACGGTGAGCCTGCAGACGGACGCGGCCTCCGCGAAGGGCTTCCAGAAGAAGGCCCTGGAAGGCCAGGACCTCTGGGCCACCATGGAGACGAACCAGGGCACCATCGTGCTCAAGCTCTTCTCCAAGGACGCGCCCAAGACGGTGGCGAACTTCGTGGGCCTGGCGTCCGGCGAGCAGGCGTGGATCAACCCCAAGACGGGTGAGCGCGAGGAGGGCAAGCCGCTCTACGACGGCGTCATCTTCCACCGCGTCATCCCCGACTTCATGATCCAGGGCGGCGACCCCACGGGCACCGGCCGCGGCGACCCGGGCTACCGCTTCGAGGACGAGTTCAAGAGCAACCGGGACTTCGACAAGGAGGGCCTGCTGGCCATGGCCAACGCGGGCCCGGGCACCAACGGCAGCCAGTTCTTCATCACCACGTCCAAGCCGAACTTCCTCAAGGGCCGGCACACCATCTTCGGTGAGGTGGTGAAGGGCTACGACGATGTGGTGCTGAAGATCGCCAACACGCCGCGCAACCGTCAGGACCGCCCGGACACGGAGATGGTCATCAAGCACATCACCATCAGCGACACGCAGCCGTGAGCCTCCGCCCGCGCCACGTGCGCACGAAGCTGGGAGAGCTGGACTGCCACGTGGTGGACGCGCTCCCCGAGGGCGCCACGCCGGAGCTGGTGGTGCTGTTGAGCCACGGCTTCGGCGCGCCGGGCACGGACCTGGTGGCGCTGGCGCCCGAGCTGATGATGGCCGCGCCCCGCCTGGCGCAGGGCGTGCGGTTCGTCTTCCCGGAGGCCCTGCTGCCGCTGGACGCGCTGGGCATGCCCGGGGGCCGCGCGTGGTTTGAAATCCCCATGGCCATCCTGATGGGCCAGGGACGGGACTGGTCGCAGTACTCCCAGACCGTGCCGCCGGGGATGCCCGCCGCGCGCCGGGCGCTGATGAGCGTGGTGGCGGCGCTCCAGGTGCCCTTGAACCGCGTGGTCCTGGGCGGCTTCAGCCAGGGCGCGATGATGTCCACGGACGTGGCGCTGCGGCTGGAGGAGTGCCCCGCCGGCCTGTGCCTGCTGTCCGGGGCCATGGTCGCCGGCAAGGAGTGGGAGCCCAAGGTCCGTGGCCGTCCGTCCCTGCCGGTGTTCCAGGGGCATGGCCGGCAGGATCCGGTGTTGCCCTTCCAGGAAGGCGAGCGCCTGCGCGACCTGCTGACGGGCGCGGGGCTGCCGGTGGAGTTCCTGCCATTCGACGGTGGGCACACCATCATCACGGAGGAGCTGGAGCAGTTGGCGGCGTTCCTCGTGAAGCGGCTGGACGGGCGCTGAGGCCGCGGGACGGAGGCTTGGGGTGTATCAGGCGAAGGAGCTGACGGTGTCCACACGAGGCCGAGGCCTGGTGGACATCACCGGTGAGGTGCAGAAAGCGGTGAAGGGCACGGGCATCCGCGAGGGCCTGTGCACGCTCTTCCTGCACCACACCAGCGCGTCGCTGATCATCGGCGAGAACGCGGACCCCGTCGTCCAGCGCGACCTGGAGGCCTTCTTCTCCCGGCTGGTGAAGGACGGGGATCCGCTGTTCCAGCACGACGCGGAGGGGCCGGACGACATGCCGGCGCACGTGCGCACGGTGCTGACGCAGGTGTCCCTGAGCATCCCGGTGAAGGACGGTGAGGCGGACCTGGGCACGTGGCAGGGCGTCTACCTCTGGGAGCACCGCACGTCACCGCACCGCCGCCGCGTCACGGTGTCCGTGCTGGGCGGCTAGAGGTCGCGCACGGTGGCGACGACGGCCGTGCTCTTGCGGCGCTTCTTCGGCGCGTCGTGGGCCTGGCCCCGGATGCGCACCCAGGTGCCGGGGTCGTCCGGCATCGCGTGGACCATGGACCAGCCGGTGGGCACTTCGGGCGTCGTCCACCCGTAGAGGACTCGCGCGTCCTTGGGGGCCAGGTTGATGCAACCGTGGCTCACGGGTTCGCCGAAGCGGTCGTGCCAGTAGGCGGTGTGCAGGGCGAAGTCGCCCTCGAAGAACATGGTCCAGGGCACGGTGGCCACGCGGTAGCTGGCCTTGCCCATGGTGCCCGTCATGTCGGCTTCCGCGAACTTCACCCAGATGCGGAAGAGCCCCTCCGGCGTGTCCGTGCCGGGTTTGCCGGACGAGATGAGCGTGGCGTAGACGGGGCGGTCGCCCTCGTAGGCGATGAGCGTCTGGGCCTCCAGGTCCACGTCCAGCCAGCGCGCGCCGGGCTCCACGATGGACGGGGACGCCAGTGACCACGCGACGTGCAGGTCGTCGCGCGCCACCCAGTGGTCCTCGGCGATGCGGACCCACTGGCCATCGGGGGACAGCTCGCGCACGGAGACGAGCGTGCGCGGCGGGAGGGTCGTCTCTCGGCCCGCTCGCGCGTCCGGGGCCTTGCGCACCACCACGTCGGTGCGGGGCGCGGCGCGGGACTGGGCCCAGCCAAAGGGCATGGGCAGGGACGCGAGCGCCTCCGCGTCCAGGCCGCTGAAGTCGGAGGGGCGGTGCTCGCGCAGCACGCGCGCCTCGAAGTACTGGCCGTCGGAGGTGCGCCAGAAGGTGCGCCTGCCGACCTTCACCTGGCCCAGGAGCTTCACGGTGACGGAGCCCTTGAGCAGCACGCCCTGCTTCTTCTTCCGGGCGAGCGCGAGGCTCGGATAGGCGCGCACGCGGTGGCCCACCACGCGCGCGTAGACACCGGGCGTGAGCGCGCCCTCCTCCACGCGCGGCAGCGGGCGGACACGGGGCTCGCGGAAGTTCTGTTCCAGGTAGCGCTCGCAGACCCAGCCACGCGGTTGCAGTTGCACCCAGGTATCGCAGTCCGGTCCGCGCATCGCGCCCTGCCACTTCACGCGCATGTCCTGGGCCACGGTGCCCAGCGAGGGCGAGTCCTGCCGGGGCTCGGAGCGGACCGCGATGGAGCGGCGCACACGCAGCGAGCCAGCGTCCGGTGCGTACGGGATGGCGTAGGGCTCCATGCCCGCGTCGACTTCCGTGAGCGGTGCTTCAGCGACGGCGTCCTCGTCACCGTCGGCACCCGTGATGGTTGTGGGCTCCGGGGTGTCGGTCCCCGCGTTGGCCCCAGGCACGTTCGGGTCGGAGCCCACGGCGACAGCGCTCCCGCCGTCCAGGTCCTGCGCGAGGGCATCCGTATCGGTCGCGATGGCGTCGTCGTCCGCGTCGATCAACGGCTCACCGTCCGGTCCCAGTTCCAGCACGGGGACCTCGGACTCGGTGATGACCTGGGGCTCCTCTTCGCCCGGCAGCGCTTCGGTGTTCGCGCCGACGGAGATGGATTGCGACAGCGACAGCGCATTGCCTGCGTCCTCTGACTCCTCCATGACGTCCAGCAACGCGGGAGCGGCCGCATGCGTGACGCCACCGTCACCAGCGGGCTCGGGCGCGGTGGCCTGCCATGCGGAGTGGAGCGCCTGCGCGGACTGCGCCTGCGCGGCCTCCATCTCAGGCGCGGGGGCCTGCGCCGTCACGGTGCCCGCGTCCACCGGTGCGGCGGGAACGGGGGGCTCCACCGGAGCGCACGCGAAGAACAACAGGGGGAGTCCGAGGGGGAACCAGCGGCGGCGCATACAGACCGCAACGGTACGGGTCCCCGCTGACATCCTCAACGTCGGCTCAGGTGCGATCTCCTGCGCGCGGAAGCGCGTGGGTGGGCAGGGCTTGCGCCCTGAACGGCGATTGCCACGAACGGCGGAAACCGCCCCCGCGGATCAGCTCCGCCCCTCCGTGGGCGGAATCCCTTCGGGCGTCTCCGGCGCCTCCAGGAGCTTGTAGAGCGTCTTGCGGTCCACGCCCAACAGGCGCGCGGCTTCGCTCTTGTTGCCCCCCACGTGCTGGAGCACGTGCGCCGCATAGCGCCTGGACAGCTCCGCGAGGGGCGGCAGGTCTCCCGCGAGCCCCGTCAGCCGCTTGGGCGCGTCACCGATGGGCTCCGGGAAGTCCGGCGGCCCCAGCACGCCCGTCACGTTCAGCGCGAGCGCCCGCGCCATCACGTTCTCCAGCTGCCGCACGTTGCCCGGCCAGTCGTACACCGTGAGCCGCGCCATCGCGTCCGCCGTCACCACCGGCCGCACCCCGCCCCTCGCGTGCAGCGACGCGAAGTGCTCCACCAGCGCCGGGATGTCCTCGCGCCGCTCGCGCAAGGGCGGCAGGTGCAGGTGCACCACGTCCAGCCGGTACAGCAGGTCCTCGCGGAACAGCCCCTCCGCCACCCGCGCCTTCAAGTCCTTGTTCGTCGCCGCCAGCACCCGCACGTCCACCTTCACCGGGACGCTCTCGCCCACGCGGCGGATCTCCCCCTCCTGGAGCACGCGCAGGAGCTGCGACTGGACCTTCATCCCCACGTCGCCAATCTCGTCCAGGAACAGCGTGCCGCCGTTGGCCTCCTCGAACAGGCCGCGCCGCGCCCCCGACGCCCCCGTGAAGCTGCCCTTCGCATGGCCGAACAGCTCGCTCTCCATCAGCGACTCGGTGATGGCGCCGCAGTCCACCGGAATGAACGGACCGGACGTGCGCGCCGAGCGCTTGTGCAGCGCCCGCGCCACCATCTCCTTGCCCGTGCCCGTCTCCCCCGTAATCAGCACCGGCACGTTGCTGGTCGCCGCGCGCGCCACCTGCTTGTAGACCTCCAGCAGCGCCTGGCTGCGGCCCACCAGCGACGTGCGCTCCACCTGCTTGCGCAGCGTGCGGTTCTCCTCCACCAGCCGCTTCTGCTCCAGCGCGCGCTTCGCCACCCGCATGATGGCGTCCACGTCGAACGGCTTGGACAGGTAGTCGAAGGCGCCCAGCTGGATGCTGTCCAGCGCGCCCTCGATGTTGCCGAACGCCGTCACGACAATCACTGGCGTGTCCGGCAGGTTCGACTTCACCGTCTGGAGCACCTTCAGGCCGTCGCCCGGGTCGGGCATGGCCATGTCCGTCAGCACCAGGTCGAAGGACTGCTCCCCCATCCGCTCCGCCGCGCCCTTGGGGTCCGGCGCCTGCGTCACCGGCCCCAGCACGCCCAGCAGGCGCTGGAGCAGGTCCCGCGCATGCGGATCATCATCGACGACGAGGATTCGGGCTGTGCTCATGAGGCCTTGCGGATGGAGTGGGCGTCGGACTCCACCACAAGCGGCGCCGGAGTGCGCGCCACTCGTGCGAACCGCACGCGGATCCGCGTGCCCTTGCCCTCTTCTGAATGCACCGTGAGCGTGCCGCCGTGCGCCTCCACCACGCGCCGGGTGGTCGCCAGCCCCAGGCCGTGGCCCGGAATGCCCCGCACCTCCGCGGCCCGGAAGAACGGCTGGAACAGCGACGCCTGTGTCGCCGGGCTCATCCCCAACCCGTTGTCCGTCACCTCCACCACCGCGTCCGTCCCCTCCGTCGCCACCCGCACCTTCACGCGCGGATCCGGCCGCCCCGCCGTGTACTTCACCGCGTTGGACAAGAGATTGCGCGCCACCACCTGGAGCAGCTGCGCCGGACAATCCACCAGCACGCCCGGCTCCAGCTCGCGCTCCAGCGACACACCCAGCGCCGTCGCCGTCTGGCTCACCTCCAACAGCAGCGTGCTCACCGCCGTGTCCAACTCCCCCATCGTCCCGTCGCCCCGCGTGCCCGCGCGGCAGAAGCGCAGCAGCGCTTCAATGAGCTCGCCCATGCGCACCGCGCTGGATTCGCACTGCGAAATCATCTCCAGCGCGCCCGGGTCCTTCACCGCGCCAGAGCGCCGGATGAGCGTCAGATAGCCCTTGAGCGGGGACAGCGGTCCCATCAGGTCGTGCGCCACGCGCCGGGTGAACGCGTCCAGCTCCTGGTTGTGCCGCCCCAGCTCCTCCAGCTGCCCCTGGATGGTGGCGTCCTGGCGCTTGAGCAGGGAGATGATGTGCCAGCCCACCAGCATGGACAGCAGGATGGCCAGGAGCGTGGTGGCCGCGCCCAGTGCCGTGTTGCGCACCCGGAGCGTGCCCAGCCGCCCCACCAGCACGCGCGCGTCGGACGCGTTCTCCGTGGCCAGCTGTCCCGCCAGCTGGTCCACCTCCGCCGCCAGGGGACGGATGCTCTCCACCAGGTGGCGCCGGGCGCGCTCCGCGTCGCGCTGCCGTGAGAACACCGCCGCCGCGCGCACCTGATCCGCCAGCCCCTGGCACGCGCCATTGAAGCGCAGCCAGATCGCCTTCTCGCCGGGCGGCAGGTGGCGCATGTACGCCTCCGAGGACTGGCGGATGCTGCCCAGGATGTCCTCCATCACCGCGTCGGCTTCCTTGCGCTCGGCGTCGCCGCTGGAGCGCACGTGCGCCTCGATGGCGGACTCCAGCGACATCACGTCCACGCGGATGCGGCCGATGAGGCTCGCGCGCTCCAGGGCCTCCAGCACCAGCGCGTCCACCTGACGCCCGGTGCGCACCTCCGTCAAGAGCATGAAGCCGATGACGCCCGTCAGCAGCGTCACCACGAAGAAGAAACCCGCGCGGTAGCCACGGATGGGGGTCCGCGAGTTCATCGCCACGGGGACGCTCCTTGAATCGACAGAGGAAGAACCAGCAGGCGCCCGGGTGCGGACGCCCACGCGAAACTCACGGCACCGGCCCGGCCGCCTCGGTGGAGGTGGCGCCCGGCAAGGGCGGCTGGGTGCGCCGCCGCGCGCGCTCCAGCGCGGACTCATACCAGACGTCCGACAGCTCCTCGTGCAGCGCCGCCAGCTCGCGCTGCCGCGCCAACAGCTGCGCGTTGTGCTCCTCCAGCGTGTGGCGCTCCGTCTCCAGCCGCGCCAGCTCTTCGGTGGCGGCCGTGCGCGCCTGCTCCGCCTCCGCGCGCGCCTGCTCCGCCTCCGCGCGCTCCTGCGCCAGTTCCTCCAGCGCGGACTCCAGCGCCGCCAGCTTCGCCGCCAACGCCTCGGTGCGCTCGCGCTCGGCCTGGTACTCGCGCTGCCAGCGCTCCGTCTCCGTCACCTGGGCCTGGAGGCGCTCGGGGGGAATGGTCGCGGCGCATCCCACCCCCAGCCACGCCACACTCCATGCCACCAGCAGGTGCCGCATACGCCATCTCTCCCGACACCTGGCCGCGCGACATGCACGACGAGGACGTCCGGGCTTCATGCTCCGCTTCATGCCCCGGCGCGTGGCGCTCGGAACGGAAGGTTGCGGTGCAGCTTGCAGAAGAGCGTCGTTGCCGTCAAAGCGACGTGCGCCTGCCTGGGGAGCTTGCACCCATTGTTGCAATCGCAACTGAGGAGTTTCTCCCCATGGCGGATCCGCTCCCACCCGGAGAACCCCGCGAAGTTGCTTGAAACCGATGCTGGCACGGCGAGTGCTCAAGGGTCATGGCATCAACCGATGCAATCCCGCGTCGGCGTGTCGTCCCCGGAGCCATCCATGAAGACCGTCATCGTCGCCGCCCTCTTCGCCGCCACCACCGCGTTCGCCAACACCCCGGCTCCCGCC
>NZ_RAVY01000102.1:0-33879 GCF_003611625.1 Corallococcus sp. CA054B | reverse complement strand
GGGCGCGCTAGGATGGGCGGGCCTCACACCCCACTGCTTCCCGTCCGGGAGGTCGTCCCCATGCGCCACCTGCTTCGCGCGGCCCCGTTGTGGGCCCTGACCGCGTCCGTCGTCCTCGTCACCGGTTGTGCCGGCCACCAGCGCGACAACTACATCCGCGACCGCGCGGCCACCGTCGCCTACGAGCAGCCGCTCGCGCAGCTGTGGCCGGAGGTGAAGGCCATCATGGACGAGCGCGGCTACTCATGGCGCGAGCTGCCCAACCAGTTCGTGCTGGAGACGGAGTGGCTGGACTCCGGCGGCGGCACGCTGGGGCCCACGTCCTCCACGCGCTACCTCATTGAAGGGGTCACCCTGGCGGATGGCAGGGCCGTGCTGCGCGCGCTGCGCTCCGACCGCGTGCAGCAGTCCGTGGGCGTCAGCTACGCCACCGACAAGGGCAACGGCAGACCGTCCACCGGCGGCCTGGCGGACCCCAACGGCGTGGGCCGAAGCGCCAGCGGCCTGGCCCCGGAGCAGAAGGCCAGTTACCGCGACCTGGACCTGGAGCTGGAGTTCTTCCGCAAGCTCAACCCGAAGGCAGCCACGGCCCTGGAGGCCGAGGCGTCCGCGAAGTACCCCTGAGGGCCCTTCGCGGACCGTCACGCCTCCGGCGCTACTTCCAGGGCCGGGAGATGACGCAGGCGTTGATGCCGCCCACGCCCATGGACAGCTTGCCCGAGCACCCCTCGGGCGCCGCCACTTCCTGGTTGAAGACGAAGCGGCCGTGCACCTTGGCGATCTGCTTGTTGAGCTCCGGGGCGGACAGCGGCGTGGGGTACACCTTGCCGGCTTCGGCGCCCAGGTACTGCGCGGTGAGCTCCCAGCCTCCGCCCGCGGACATGCCGTGGCCGAAGGTGCCCTTGCGCGCGGTGATCAGCACGGACTCCGGCAGCACGTCGCGCAGGTTCTGCACCTCCAGGAAGTCGCCTGGGGTGGCGGTGGCGTGCAGGTCCCAGCTGCCCACGTCCTGGGGCTGGCAGCCGGCGGCGCCCAGCGCGTCGCGGATGGCCAGCGTGGGGCCTTCCTTGGACGGGGTGATGATGTGGTCCGCGTCCGCGGTGACGCCCACGGCCACGGGCTCCAGGCCCAGCGCCTTGAAGCCCTTCTGCGTGAAGTGCTCGTAGTCGCCCACCACCCACACCACCGCGCCTCCGGCGATGTGCGTGCCGCGCAGCGCGGTGAGGGGCTTGGACACGGCGGCGTCCGCGGAGATGACGCGCGCGTTGTAGAAGCCGCCCACCACCAGCGGGTTGGGCGCCGCGTCCGTCATGCCCAGCACCACGGCCTTGGCCTCACCCAGGCGGATGGCGTTCATGGCCAGCTTCAGGCCGTAGCCGAAGGACGAGCACGCGGCCACCGGCGCGAACGTCATGCCCGTAATCTGGCCCAGCATGGACACCTGGGACGCGGGCGTGTTGTGGATGTTCCACAGCACGTTGGAGGACACGGCGTTCCACGGCGGCTCGGGCGCGCTCCACTTCTTCTGGAGGCGCGCGTTGCGCGTGCGCTTCTCCTTGATGACGGCCAGCTTGGCGGACTCCACGTCGCCCTCGTCGGGCACGCCAATGGCTTCAATCTCGCGCAGCTCCTCCAGGTACTCGCGCAGCTCCGGCGAGCGGCCGGCCCAGAAGTGCCACCAGTCGTCCTCCGCCTTGTCGCGCTCCACCTCTTCGATGGTGGAGGGCTCCGGCGGCAGGCCGGGCAGGGGCTCGCGCGTCTCACGCCACTGGCGGAGGGCGCCGTTGCGCTCGGGGGAGGCCCAGAAGCGGTCCCACCGGCGCTGGGCGCGGTAGAGGTCCAGGGAGATGTTCTGGATGGTGGGCAGGTCGCCCAGGCCGGTGCCCACGTAGACGTGGGCCTTCGTGCCCAGCTCCTGGAGCTCCTTCTCGATGCCCGGGTTCTGCGCCAGCGACTGGATGAACGCGCCGATGGCGTACTGCGTGGGCTGCCCCATCTTCCGCTCCAGCTGGGAGAAGCGGTTGGCGGGGAAGCGCTCGTCGATCCACGGCTTGTAGTCCGCCAGGTTGAACGTGGGGGTGCCGACGAGGAAGTTGTCCGGACCGAAGCCGTTGAAGGGGGTCAGCCAGGTCTCGGACGACGCGAGGTTCTTCGCGAAGGCCTCGATGTTGGGGGAACGCGGGGCGACCACGCCCCAGCCGAAGATTCCGACTCTGCGCACGGGTGTTTCCTCCGCCGCCCGGGGGAAGGCTACAGCGGCTGGATCTTGAGGTTGTCGAAGTGGACGCGCGTCTGCCAGCCGGAGAACCCGAAGTACTGGTTCCGGGGGCCGTAGAGCGGGGACGCGTCCTGGAGGGTGAGGAAGGGCTTGCCGTCCACTTCCCACGACAGGAGTCCGTCCCGCCGGGTGATCTTGAAGTGGTAGCGCTGGCCGGGCACCACCGCGGCGCCGTCGCGCACGGCGCGGTCGTTGGTGTGCTCGTGCTGGCGGGCGATGATGGACTGGGTGTTCTTCCAGCCGCCGAAGATGAAGACGTAGCCGGTGGCGGTGTACTGCAGGCGCGGGTCGCCCGCGTAGAAGGAGCGGCCGTCGCCCCACGCCTCCACCTTCATGTCGCCGTCCGGGCTGTCACCCCAGGCGTCGAACTCGATGACGGCGTTCTCCGGGAGGGGCTTCTTCAGCCACACCGGGCGGTTGCCCAGGGCCTGCACCACCAGCGCCCCGTCCTCGATTTTGACGGCGGCGGGGTGGGTGACGTTCCACGCGTCACCCAGGGTGTCGCGGTTGAAGTCGTCCTCGGAGGGGCCCGGGGGCAGGGTGGGCTCCTGCTTCGCCACCAGGGTGGCGGGCATGGAGTCCGGCGTGCCCACGCGCAGGTTGTCGAAGAACAGCTGCGACTCCCAGCCGGACAGGCCCAGCCGGTCCTGGCCCTTGCCCTTCAAGGGGAACGGGTCGTCCAGCTCCGCGACCAGCTGCCCGTCGATGGCCCACTTGAGCACGTTGCCGCGCCGCTCGATGCGCCAGTGGTACGTGCGGCCGGACTGGATGGGGGCGCCCACGCGGGACTCCACGCGCACCCGCGTGTCCTTCTTGAAGACGCCGGTGGCGACGAGGTCCGCGCCCTTGCCGCCGCCCTTCTCCGCGACGCGCGCGGCCCTGCGCTGGAGCGCGTCCAGCGCGGGGGCGTTGATGTCCCGCCGGGCGATGACGGACAGGCTGTTGTTCCACCCGCCCTGCACCAGCACGTAGCCGGAGGCCGGGTCGCGGCCGTTGCCGAACAGCTCCACGCGGATGTCGCCCTCCGGGTACTCCGGGCGCACGTCGAACTCCACCGCCACGTCGTCCGGCAGCGAGGCCTGGAGCCACAGCGGGTTGTTCTTGGGCGCGGGGCCCAGCAGCTCCCCGTTCGTCACCCGCCAGTAGGCGCCGGTGGAGAAGAAGTCGCGCGCGACGACGGCCGGGTCGTTGAACGACTGCTGGTAGGGCACCGTCGCGGTGACGTCCGCCTGGCCGCGGAAGAGCGCGTAGTGGATGAGCGGGAGCTGGATGAAGGCGACCGCGCCCGCGAGGATGGCCCACCCCTTGCGGCCCATGCCGGCGGGCTTGCGCCACCCCTCATGGGGCACGGCGGGCTGGGCGGCGTCCGGGGAAGACGGGACGGAGGCCGCCGGGGGCGACCCTTCCTGCTTCTGCGTGTCCTTGTCCTTGCGGCTGGCCTGGCCCATCGATGCTCGAGGAAGGGGAGGGGGAAAGCCGGCGGAATCTACGCCCCGGCCCCCCCGGCGTAAAGGATTGCCGGGACAGGGGTTACTTGACCCCCCAGCGCTTCTCGAGCGCCTGCTGTTCCGCCAGGCGCTGCTTCTGCCGCTGCTTCTCCGCCTTCTGTTGATCCGACTCCTCTGGAGTGGGGCGCACGGCCAGCTGGTAGACACTGCCCGCCAGGGCGAAGAGGAGCGCGGCGATGATGACGCCCCAGGGGCGGCTGGCCACCGCCTCCACCAGACCGCCGAACTGGTGCAGCGCCGCGAGCGCGCCAATCACCAGCAGCCACGCGCCCACCGCCGACGCGACGATGCCGCTCACCTGCCGGTGGAGGATGGCGCCCACCAGGCCGCCCACGATGAAGCCCGGCCCGAAGCCGAGCAGGAAGTCGCTGGGGCCGGCAATCTGGCCCGCCAGGAGCCCCAGCGGCACGCCCACGCCCACGAAGGTGACGGCGGGCGGGAAGAGGAAGCCCAGCGCCATCAGCGCCGCGGCCACCAGGGTGGGCAGGCGCGGATCCAGTTCGCCCAGGTTGAGCCGCTGGGTGATGGCGCCCGTCCACACCAGGCCCAGCACCGCGCCCACCGGGCCCGCCACCACGCGGAACAGCTTGCCGCCGCCCGCGAGCAGCAGCACCAGCCCCACGAGCGCGACCACGACGCCCACCCACATGGGCAGCAGTCGATAGATGCCCACCCAGCCGGAGGGGTTGAAGGTCTGGTACGACTTGAGCGCCTGGAGGAAACCTTCCATGACGCGACATCCTAGCGACTGTGGCCGTCAGGAATAGCGGGTCAAGGCGAGCCCCAGCAGCACCGCCAGGATGAGCGCGCCCAGGAGCGCGTAACCGTAGAGGGCGCGGGGCGTTTCCGTGGCGCGCAGCAGGTCTTCCGCGCGTTCGCGGTCTTCCGGGGAAGGGCTGCCCGCGAGGATGCGCTGCGCGTCCCGCCGGGCGCCGGCCACGTCACCGGCGTCCTTGCGGGCCCAGGCGGCGCGCACTTCTTCGGAGCCTGGTTCGGAGCCTGGAGAGCCTGGGAGGGCGCCGGGAGCCTGGGGGCCGCCGCCGGGCTCCGGGGGCGTCTGTCCGCCTTTCGCCATGGGGCGCGTCTATACCAGGGAATGCAGGCACCCGCCGACGGTATAAGCAGGTCCCCATGCCTGTGCGGTCCCTCTCCCGTCGAAACCTCCTGCTCGCCACGTCCGCGCTCGTCCCGCTGCTGTCCCGGCGTGCGGCCGCCTTCGGTGAGAAGAGCCGCTTCATCCCCGCCGTGGCCCGGCACGGGGGCCGCTGGGACGGCCGGTTGTCGGGGCTGCGCCGGCTTGCGTGGGAGCTGCAGCGGCGCACCTCCGTGGAGGTGGTGCCGGACGCGCGCCCGTTCGCGCTGAGCAGCCCGGACCTCTTCGAGTACCCGTTCCTCTACTTCGGAGGGGACGGGCCCTTCCCGGCGCTCACTGACGCGGAGGTGTCCAACCTGCGCCGCTACCTGACGTACGGCGGCTTCGTGTTCGGGGACGCCAACGACGGCAGCGACGGGGACGGCTTCGACGCCAGCTTCCGCCGGGAGATGGCGCGCGTGCTGCCGCAGAGCCCGCTGAAGGAGGCGCCGGGGACGCACGTCGTCTTCAAGTCCTTCTTCCTCTTGGACGCGGCGCCGGGGCGCCTGTTGCACAAGCCGCTGCCGCTGGTGGCGAGCGTGGGCAAGCGCGCGGCGATCATCTACTCGCAGAACGACGTGGCGGGCGCGTGGAGCCGCAGCGAGTCCGGCGACTACGAGTTCGACGTGTCCCCGGGCGGCGAGCCGCAGCGCGAGCTGGCCATCCGCCTGGGCATCAACCTGTGCATGTACGCGCTCTGCCTGGACTACAAGGACGACGCGGTGCACCTGCCCCTCATCCTCAACAAGCGGCGCTGAAAGAGCGTTTCCTGGCGCGAACCCTCGAATGAACTCCCCGTCCTTCAACGCGTGGAAGCTCGTCAGCCTGTCGCCGCTGCCGCTCTGGGCACTGGTGCTGCTGGGTGTGGGGTTGGTGCTGGGCATCGCGCTGGCGGCGTGGGGCGTGCGCCGCGAGCCGTCCCGGGGCCGCAAGCTGCTCTTGTGGGGCCTGCGCATCGGCGCGGGCGTGGCGGCGTTCTTCTTCCTGTTGGAGCCCGGCATCCGTCACCTGCAGGTGGCGCGGATGAAGAACCGGGTGGCGGTGCTGGTGGACCGCTCGGCGTCCATGAGCTTCCCGTCGGAGCCGGGCGGGCCCACGCGCAGCGCGCAGGTGGCGGCGTTCCTGGAGAAGGCGGCGCCCACGTTCGCGTCCTGGCAGGACCGCTTCACGGTGGAGGTGTACGGGGTGGATCCGGAGCTCTCTCCGGTGACGGCCGCGCAGCTGGCCCAGGAGCCCGCGCGGGCGGGCACGACGGACCTGCTCGCGGCGCTGCGGTCCGCGGCGTCCGGGGGGCAGGGGTCGCGCAAGCTGTCCGGCGTGCTGTTGTTCAGCGACGGCGCGGACAACACGGAATTGAAGGCCGGGGCGGTGGGCCGGGCGCGTGCGGCGCTCACGGACCTGGGCGTGCCGGTGTCCACGTTCCTGGTGGGCCAGGAGGCGCTGAAGGATTTGTCGGTGGAGGGGCTGAAGGTGGATGACTTCGCCTTCGTGCGCAACTCGTTGACGGTGGAGGTGGAGATCCACGGCCGCGGGTTCTCCGGGCAGGACATCCCCGTCGTCTTGAGCCAGGAGGGCAAGACGGTAGCGAGCAAGCTGGTGAAGATGACCACCGGCGACGACGTGAAGCCGGTGTCCTTCACCTTCACGCCGGACCAGACGGGGCGCTTCGTCTACACGGTGACGGTGCCCACGTTCCCGGATGAGGCGGTGAGCGACAACAACAGCCGCTCGTTCACGCTGAAGGTGATTCGCGACCGCGTGCGCGTGCTGCTGGTGGTGGGGCGGCCGTCGTGGGACGAGCGCTTCCTGCGCGGGCTGCTCAAGCAGGACGCGAACGTGGACCTGGTGTCGTTCTACATCCTGCGCACGCTGTCGGACGACCCGGGCGTGTCGAACGAGCGGGAGCTGTCGCTCATCCCGTTCCCCATGGAGGAGATCTTCGACACGAAGCTGCACACGTTCGACGTCGTCATCTTCCAGAACTTCGGTTACTCGGATCCGTCGCTGTCCATCGCGGAGTACGAGCGCAACCTGGAGCGCTACATCCACGAGGGCGGCGCGTTCGTGATGATTGGCGGCGACAGCGTGCTGGGCGAAGGCCGCGCGTCGATGCCCACGCTGATGGAGGCGCTGCCGGTGGAGGCGGCGGGCCCCGCGAACGCGGATCCGTTCAAGCCGCGCCTCACGCCAGAGGGCCTGCGGCATCCGGTGACGTCCATTGGCACGGGCGCGGCGAGCACGGAGGGCACGTGGGGAGAGCTTGCGCCGATTCCGGGCGCGAACCTGACGCGGGCTCGGCCGGGGGCGACGGTGTTGATGGACCACCCGTTCATGACGGTGGACGGGAAGAACGCGCCGCTCGTGTCGGTGTGGGACTACGGGCGGGGCCGGGCGATGGTGGTGGCGACGGACGCGACGTGGTCGTGGGCGTTCACGGCGCACCGGGACGGTTCGCCGAACCGGGCGTATGACCGCTTCTGGGGCAACGCGCTGCGCTGGCTGGTGAGAGACCCGGACCTGACGACGCTGAAGGTGACGGCGGATCCGCCGTCGGTGGAGCCGGGGCGGCCGGTGGGCGTGGTGGTGCAGGCGCGGATGGCGGACTACCAGCCGGCGGAGGGCGCGCAGGCGCGGGTGGAGCTGTTCTCCGTGGCGACGCAGAAGCCGGTGGCGGTGCAGACGGGCACGACGGGGGCGGACGGCGTGGTGCGGCTGGAGTTCGCGCCGCCGGCGCCGGGGCCGTACAAGCTGCTCGCGTCCGCGAAGAAGGGCGAGACGGACCTGGGCAAGGGCGAGGACGCGGTGGCGGTGCGCGCGGTGGGCCCGGAGCTGTCGGACGCGTCGGTGCGGCCGACGCTGATGGAGCAGATCGCCAGCATCACGGAGGGCAAGGCGTACAAGCTGCCGCAGGACGGGATGCCGGACGTGCCGCTGTTGGATCCGCCGGTGGTGGAGGTGGGGCGCGCGAAGGACCAGCCGCTGTGGGACCGCTGGTACTACCTGGTGGCGCTCATCGCGCTCCTGGGCGCGGAGTGGTTCGCGCGGCGGCGGTTCGGGTACGTGTAGCCATGTCGGGCTCCCAGCCCGGTCCTGAGATGACAGGCCGATGCCTGATGAACAGGCATCGGCCGTGATGCGGTGACTACTCCGACTTCTCCACCACGCCGCAGGCGATGCGGCCACCGGCGTCGCCGGTCGGGTCGGTGCGGTAGTCGTCCAGCTTGGCGTGGACCATGACGGAGGAGCCGTCCTTGTCGAGCAGCGACTTCACCTTCAGGTCGGCGACGAAGAAGTCGAACTGCACCTTGCCGTCCTGCGGAACGTAGAGGTTCGGCAGGTCACCGGCGTGATGGCCCTTGGGCGACAGCGCGCCGTGCTGCTTCTTCGTCGGGTTGAAGTGGCCGCCCGCCGTCTTGAACTCCGGCGCCTCGCACTTGCCCGTCTCGTGGATGTGGAAGGCGTGCTCGCCCGCGGGCAGGTTCATCAGCGAGCCCTTCACCAGCACGCCCTTGGGCCCCTGCTCCAGCGTCACCTCTCCCACGTCCTTGCCCTGGGCGTCCTTCAGCGTCGCCTTCACCGTCTCGCCCTTCTTGATGGCGGGCTTCGTCCCGGCGTCCGCGGGGGGCGGCGTCCCGGCGTCCTGGGCCAGGGCGGGCGTGGAGAGGAGGGCGGCTGCAACCAGCAGGGAACGGATCGTCATGTCTCACGGACTCCAGGGATGGGGTTACCCAGCGGCGCGGGACACTACCCACCCGCCGCGTCCTTCGCTGGAGAATGTCCACCCCCGCATGCGTCCGGTGATGGGGAGTCATCACTCCGGCAGCGGGCCCTCCAGCGGCACCGGCACCACCCGGGACGCTCCGAACGCGGGCGCCCAGACGCGCTGCACCTGCGTCCCGTTCAGGAAGCGCATCACCGCGCGGAACGCCGCCTCCGGCCCTCCCAGGCCTTCCGCCCAGGCGCTGCCCCGAGGCGACAGGTTCGGCACCAGCGGGCCCAGGGACTCGCGGGACCTGGCGCCCCGGGTGATGCCCAGGCCTTCGTCCCGGATCCGCTGGGGCACGTACAGCGGCGCGAACCGCGCGTGGCGGTGGTCATGCACGCAGCCGGGCTCCTCCAGCAGCGCCGCGGACAGGGGCAGTTCGCGCACGTTGAACAGGAGCTTCACCGCCTCCTCGTGCGGATCATACGGACCGCGCAGCCGGTGGTCTCCCCGGGGAATCAGCCGCCGGTCCAGGTAGCAGAACGCCTTCGCCTCTGGAGGCACCGCGCCCCGGTGCCTCGCGCCGCCGTAGCGGAAGAACGGACGTACGTGGCTTGTGTCCACCTCCAGCGCCGGCCCCTGCTTCAGCGCGCGCAGCTTGGGCAACAGCGCGGGCTCCAGGCCGTGTTCCCGCGCGAAGTCCTCCAGCATGTCCTCAGTCGCGGCGCAGAAGGCCCGGAGTCGCGCGAGCAGCCGCTCCTGGTCCGCGTCCACCAGCAGCTCGTCGAAGCGCGTCTTCACCCCGGGCAGGCTCACCGGGATGAGCGTGGTGAGCAATTCCCCCCGCGCGCGCCAGTCCGAGTCCAGCGCGGCGGCCTCCTGCGCGATGGGAGAGAGCCGCCACTCGGGCGCCTCGGGCGTGAAGCACTGGCCCGCGCCCTTGTGCTCGTAGCGGGGGGCGGAGGTGACCGCGTCAGTGCGCGACGTCCACACCGTGATGCACGTGCGCACCTGCGTGCCCGTGAAGATGCCCGGGCCCAGGTCCACCACCTCGCGCAGGTGGAGCGCTTGCAACAGCGCGTGGCGCAGCGGCGCGTAGATGAACGACTCCAGCAGGCTCGCGGGCGTGATGAAGGCGAGCACTCCCGGCCGGGCCGTCAGCCGCTTCATGGCCACGAGGAGGAAGAACGCGAAGTCGTCGCGAAGGCTCGTGCCCGGCGGCATCTCCAGCGGCACCAGGGCGCGCAGCCGCGCGTAGCAGGCCGCGTCCTTCAGCACCGCGGACGTGCCGTTGTAGGGCGGGTTGCCCACCCATAATTCAGCGTGCCCCTCCGGCGTCCCCGCGAGCAGCGGCTCCAGCCCGTCCCGAAGCGCGTCCCCCACGCGCACGTCCGCGCCCGGCACCCGGGCCTGACACAGACGGGCGACGCCGGCATCCAGCTCCAGGCCGCACAGCCTCGCGTCCGGACGGTGCCGCGCGGCGGCGGCGAGGAAGGCCCCCGCGCCGCAGGCCGGATCCACCACCGTGAGCGGCCCATCCCCCAGGTGTGACAGTGCCAGCGTGAGCGTGCGCTCCACGATGGGCGCGGGCGTATAGAACGCGCCCACCGCCTTGCGGTTGATGTCGGGGAACTGGTGGACCAGCCGTTCCTCGTCCAGCTCGGGCGTGTCGATGGCGCGGGCCATGCCGGACCATCCTAGACAGATTCACCCGGTGGGCCGCGAGGGGGCCCAGTCCAATGCCGTGCCGCAGCGTTTGCAATACGCCGCATCCAGGTCATGGCCCTGTGCGCCACAACCCGGGCACGCCTGGGTATTCAGGGGCTGACGCGTAGCGGCGGCGAGCTCCACCGACACGATGCCCGTGGGCACCGCGATGATGCCGTAGCCCATCACCATCAGGATGGACGCGATGAACTGCCCCGTCACCGTCTTGGGCGTGATGTCCCCGAAGCCCACCGTCGTCATCGTCACGATGGCCCAGTACATGGAGCGGGGAATGCTGTCGAAGCCGTGCTCCTCGCCCTCCACCATGTACATGACCGCGCCCATGATGACGTCGATGCTCAACACCGTGCCCAGGAAGACGATGATCTTGGGACGGCTCGCGCGCAGCGCCGTGAGCAGCACCTCCGCCTGACCCAGGAGGTGTCCCAGCTTGAGGATGCGGAAGACGCGCAGGAGGCGCAGCACGCGGATGACCAGCAGCGTCTGCGCGCCGGGGAGCAGCACGCTCAGGAACGACGGCAACAGCGCCATCAGGTCCACGATGCCGAAGAAGCTGCGCGCGTAGTGCAGCGGTTGGCGCACCGCGATGAGCCGCAGCACGTACTCCAGCGCGAAGAGGATGGTGAAGACCCATTCGGCCACGTGCAGCGCGTGGGCATGCTCCGCGCGCACCTGCGCGACGCTCTCCAGCATCACCGCCGCCACGCTGAACACGATGGCCCACAGCAGGGCCACGTCGAACGCCTTCCCCGCCGGGGTGTCCGCTTCGAAGATGATCGTGTGAAGGCGGGCGCGGAAGCCGCTCGGGGGGCTCTGTTCAGAGGGACGGTCCACAGGCCGCGCAGCTTAGGCGCAATCTCCTTGGGAACGTTCAACAGCGTCCCTGTCCCCTGGACCGGCGGTCGCGTTGCCAGGGCCGGTTCCCGTCTCAAGGTTCCCGTCCGCCCTGTCCATGGCGCGGAGCGGCTCTGGCGCATGTTGCGAATCTTCGACGCCATCCCCGTGTGGCTGCTGGCCGTGATGGTGATGGGCCTGCTCTTCCTGTGCCTGGAGGCCGGCTACCGGCTCAGTCACCGGAAGCCGGGCCTCGGCGACGTGTCGGCGCTCCAGGCGTCGGTGCTCGGGTTGGTGGCGCTCCTGCTCGCCTTCTCCTTCTCCATGGCCGCGGAGCGGTACTCGCTGCGCCGCGCCCTCGTGGTGAAGGAGGCGAACGCCATCGGCACGCTCTACCTGCGCCTCGGCTTCCTTCCCGAGCCCTCGCGCGGCGAGACGCGCGCCTGGCTGCGCCGCTACACCGACCTTCGCCTGGAGGGGCACGAAGTCGCGAATGAGCCGGCCGTCTTCGCGAAGCTGCTCCAGGAGTCGGAGTCGCTCCAGGACGAGCTCTGGGCGCGGCTGGAGGCGCTGGCGCCCCGGGTGGAGACCCCCGTGCTCATCCTCGTCACCCAGGCGATGAATGACGTGTTCGACGTCTCCGACGAACGCCTGGCGGCGGCCCACAACCTCATCCCGGCCTCCATCTTCATCCTGCTGCTCGTCGGGATGCTCGGCTCCGGCGTGCTCCTGGGATACCGGCCGGAGGCGCGCCTGCGCGGGCTCCTCTCCTGGTCCCTGTTCGTGGTCATCCTGACCGCCGTGATGTTCACCCTCCTGGACCTGGACCTCCCCACGCGAGGACGCATCCGCGTGGATCAGCAGCCGCTGCGGTCGCTCCAGGAGCAGCTGCGCCCCCGTCCCTGATGCAGTGCGTCTCCGAGGGGAAGCGCAGGACCCTCCAGGCCCATGCAATGGGTGCGGGGGACCGTCCGTTCAGGGGGCATGCGAACCTCCAAGGACCTTCCGAAGCGCGCCGTCCTTCCTCTCCTGGGTCTGGGCCTGTCGCTGGCGACCCTACCTGCCGCGGCGGAGGAAACGCCCACGCCCCAGGCCGTGATGCGCGAAGCCCGCCGCACCGTGCTCTCGGACGGCATCGAGAAGGCGGAGGCCGTGCGCATCGGCGGCATCGACCAGTGGATTTCGGTGCGCGGGCGCCACAAGGACAACCCGCTGCTGCTCTTCCTGCACGGCGGACCGGGCTACACCGCGCTGCCCGCCGCGTACTTCTACCAGGGGGAATGGGAGGAATATTTCACCGTCGCGCACTGGGATCAGCGCGGCGCGGGCAAGACGTATGCCCTCACGCCCGCGGACAAGGTGAAGCCCACCATGACCGTGGACCGCATGGTCGCGGACGCGGAGGAGGTGGTCGCGTACCTGCGCAAGACGTATGGCAAGAAGCGCATCGTGCTCGTGGGCCACAGCTGGGGCACGCTGCTGGGCGTGAGGCTCGTCCAGAAGCACCCGGAGTGGTTCGATGCGTATGTGGGCATCGGTCAGGGATTGGACGTGCCGAGGAACGAGGTCCTGGGCTACGAGGCCACGCTCGCCGCGGCGAAGGCGGACGGCAACAAGAAGGCCATCGCGGACCTGGAGTCGATTGCCCCGTTCCCGGACCCCAAGGACCCCGCGCGCACGCTGGCCAACCTGCACAAGGAGCGCCGCTGGCTCTCGTATTATGAGGGGCACGGCTGGCGCGCGCCGGACTGGCACGGCGCCCAGGTCTGGCGCTACAGCCCGGACGTCACCGACAAGGACATGGACGCGCGCGACGCGGGCCTGGACCTGAGCCTCGAGGTGTTCTGGGGGCCCATCTCCCAGATGAACCTCACGAAGGCCCACCGCTTCGCCGTGCCCGTCGTCTTCTTCCACGGTCGGCACGATCGCACCGTGTCCGCGCAGCTGCTGGAGGCCTGGTTCCCCACCGTCCAGGCCCCGTCCAAGAAGCTCGTCTGGTTCGAGGACTCCGCGCACATGGTGCACGAGGAGGAACCCGGCAAGGTGCTCGTGCACCTGGTGAACGACGTGCTCCCGCTCACGCGCGGGAAGTAGTCACGGAAGAAAGAAAGGCGGAACCCGAGCCCCTTTGGAAACTCCCGGGTTCCGCCCTGTCCTTCACGTCGAGGAAGAAGCCGTGAAGGACCGCCGAGCAGCTTTCAAACCTTCTGGGGCGCCTCCGGGATGCCCGGGGGCACCGTGCCCGCCACGCCCGTGGGCACCGTCACCGGGGGCGCCACCGCCGCGCCCACGTGCATGCGGTGCTCCACCTCCGCGAACCGCGCGGACGCCTCCGTCTCCGGTGACACCAGCGACACCACCCAGCCGACGATGAAGGACAGCGGGATGGTGACGATGCCCGGGTTCTTCAGCGGGAAGAGGGCGGACGCGTTGCCCAACAGCTCCACCTGCACCGTGGGCGACAGGAAGATGAGCAGCACCGCGCTGATGGACCCGGTGAGCATGCTGGCCACCGCGCCCTTGGTGGTGAAGCCCCTCCACAGCATGGACAAGAGCAGCGCGGGGAAGTTCGCGCTCGCCGCGATGGCGAACGCCAGGCCCACCATGAAGGCCACGTTCTGGTTCTTGAAGACGACGCCCAGGATGATGGCCAGGATGCCCAGCGCGAGGCTGGCGATGCGCGCCACCTTGAGCTGCTCCGCTTCCGGCGCGTGTCCCTTGCGCACCACGCTGGACCACAGGTCGTGGGACAGCGCCGCCGCGCCCGACAGCGTCAGGCCCGCCACCACCGCGAGGATGGTGGCGAAGGACACCGCGGAGATGAAGCCCAGGAAGCCCGTGCCGCCCACCACCTCCGCCAGCATGGGCGCCGCCATGTTGCCGCCCTTGTCCACGCTCACGATGGCCTGACGGCCCACCAGCACGGACGCGCCGAAGCCCAGGATGAACGTCACCAGGTAGAAGAAGCCGATGAGGCCCGTGGCGTAGAATACGCTGGTGCGCGCCGCCTTCGCGTTGGGCACCGTGTAGAAGCGCATCAGGATGTGCGGCAGGCCCGCCGTGCCGAACATCAGCGCCAGGCCCAGGGAGATGGTCTCCAGCGGGTTGGACACCAGCTTGCCCGGCGCCAGCGCCTCCGGCCCGTAGCGGTTCACCGCCTCGCTGAAGAGCGCCGCGGGGCTGAAGCCGAACTGCCACAGCACCGAGATGGCCAGCGCCGTCGCGCCGCCCAGCAGCAGCACCGCCTTGACGATCTGCACCCACGTCGTGGCGATCATCCCGCCGAAGAGCACGTAGAGGATCATCACCGCGCCCACGATGACGACGGCCGTCTCATAGGAGAGGCCGAACAGCAGGCGGATGAGGTTGCCCGCGCCCACCATCTGGGCAATCAGGTAGAAGACGACGACGGTGAGCGTGCCCACCGCGGCGGACAGCCGCACCGGGGTCTGTTTCAGGCGGTAGGCCACCACGTCCGCGAAGGTGTACTTGCCCAGGTTGCGCAGGGGCTCCGCGATGAGGAAGGTCACCACGGGCCAGCCCACCAGCCAGCCCACGGAGTAGATGAGCCCGTCGAAGCCGGACGTGGCCACCAGCCCCGCGATGCCCAGGAAGCTGGCGGCGCTCATGAAGTCGCCCGCCAGCGCGAAGCCGTTCTGCCCCGCGCTGATGCCGCCACCGGCGGCGAAGAACTCCGACGTCGTCTTCGTCTTGCGCGCCGCCCAGTACGTGATGGCCAGCGTGATGCTGACGAAGAGGAGGAAGAAGACGATGGCCGTGGTGTTGGGCTGGCCAATCTGCGTGCCCGCGGTCGTGGGATTCATGGGTGGCCTTTCAGCGGCGCAGTTCGTCGAGCGCGCTGTCGTACTTGCGGTTGGCCCAGCTCATGTAGACGCCCGTCAGCACCCAGGCGAAGAGGATGGTGAGCGCCCCCAGCACGATGCCGACGGACAGCCCCGGCACGAACTGGTGCCCCATCAGCGGCCGGTTGAAGGCCACCAGCAGGATGAAGCCCAGGTAGGCCACCAGCATCGCCACCGTGAGCGCACCGGCCACGCGCCAGCGCCGCGCGGCGAGCGCCTTCAACGCCTCGTCCTTGGAATTGCCGTGCATCGTTTTCCTCCTTGCGAAGCGTGAAAGGGACCGCGAGAGGACTTCAGCGGCGGGGGGCGGGAGGCAGGCCCTTGGTCAGCAGTTCATCCAGCACCGCGGGGTCCGCGAGCGTGCTCGCGTCACCCAGGTTCTCCGTCTCACCGCCAGCGATCTTCCGGAGCATGCGGCGGAGAATCTTTCCAGAGCGCGTCTTGGGCAGGCCCGACACCAGCACCACCCGGTCCGGCGTGGCGATGGGCCCAATCACGTGGCGCACCTGCTCGCGCAACGTGCCCACCATCTTCTCGTCCGGGGTGCGCAGGAAGTCCGGCTTCACCGTGACGAAGGCGCACACGCCCGTGCCCTTCAGGTCGTGCGGGAAGCCCACCACCGCGGCCTCGGCGACGGCCTCGTGGGCGACGAGCGCGCTCTCCACCTCCGCGGTGCCCAGGCGGTGGCCGGACACGTTGAGCACGTCGTCCACGCGGCCGGTGATCCAGTAGTAGCCGTCCTCGTCGCGGCGGCAGCCGTCGCCGGTGAAGTACAGCGGCAGGAAGCGCGCGTAGTACGTCTCCACGAAGCGGGAGTGGTGCCCGTACAGCGTGCGCGCCTGGCCCGGCCACGAGCGCGCGAGGCACAGGTTGCCGCTGACGCCGTTGCCTTCCAGCTTGCGGCCCTCCTCATCCACCAGCACCGGCTCCACGCCGAAGAAGGGCAGGGTGGCGCTGCCGGGCTTGGCGGGCGTCGCACCCGGCAGCGGCGCGATGAGGATGCCGCCCGTCTCCGTCTGCCACCACGTGTCCACCACGGGGCAGCGGCCCTCGCCCACCACGTCGTGGAACCAGCGCCAGACCTCCGGGTTGATGGGCTCGCCCACGCTGCCCAACAGGCGCAGTGACTTGCGGGACGACTTGGTGACGAAGCTGTCGCCCTCCTTGATGAGCGAGCGCAGCGCGGTGGGCGCGGTGTAGAGCGCGGTGGCCTTCAGGTCGTCCACCACCTGCCAGAGGCGGCTGGCGTCCGGCCACGTCGGCGTGGACTCGAAGAGGACGGTGGTGGTGCCGGTGGAGAGCGGGCCGTACACGAGATACGAGTGGCCCGTCACCCAGCCCACGTCCGCGGTGCAGAAGTGCACGTCGTCCGGCTGCGTGTCGAAGATGTAGCGGAACGTCGTGTTCGCGTAGACGAGGTATCCGCCCGTCGTGTGCAGCACGCCCTTGGGCTTCCCGGTGGAGCCGGAGGTGTAGAGGATGAAGAGCGGATCCTCCGCGTCCATCCACTCCGCGGGGCAGACGCCGCGGTGCTTTTGCTGCTCCACGTCCAGCCAGTGGTCGCGCCCCTCGCGCATGGGCACTTCCTTGGGCGTGCGGCGCGCGACGAGCACGGACGCCACCTGGGACAGGCCGTCCAGGGCCTCGTCGGTGATGGCCTTGGTGGCCACGCTCTTGGGGCCGCGCGGGCCTTCATTGGCGGTGATGACGACCTTCGCGCCGGAGTCCAGCACGCGCTCGCGCAGCGAGTCCGCGGAGAACCCGGCGAACACCACCGAGTGCACCGCGCCAATGCGCGCGCACGCGAGCAGCGAGTACACCAGCTCCGGAATCATGGGCAGGTAGACGATGACGCGGTCGCCCTTCCGCACGCCGTGCGCCTTGAGCACGTTGGCCAGGCGGTTCACGTGGTGCGCGAGGTCGCGGAAGGTGATGGTCTCGTACTCGCCGGGCGTGTTCTTCGCCCAGAGGATGGCGGCCTTGTCCGGGCGCGCCTTCGCGTGGCGGTCCACGCAGTTGACGGTGACGTTGAGCTTGCCGCCCACGAACCAGGCGAAGTCGGCGGCCTGTTCATTCACCTCGCGGATGGACTCCGGCGGGTGGAACCAGGAGAGCTGCCGGGCCTGTTCGCCCCAGAAGGCGTCCGGGGCCTCCAGGCTCTGGCGGTAGAGGCGCTGGTACTCCTCCAGGCTCTTCACGTGCGCGGTACGGCGGAAGGCTTCCTTGGGCTGGAAGAGCGAATCCGTGTCGGTGGCCATGGGTGGAGTCCTCAGTAGAAGAGCTGGAGCTGAGCGGTGCCGGTGATGCCCGTGGTCGCGTGGGCGATGTCTCCCACGCGCGACACGGCCACCTCCGTCTTCAGGTTGAAGGTGTGCTTCTGGAACCAGAGGTTGAGGCCGGGCTTGAACGTGAGCAGGTCCGTCCGCGGCACGCGCCCGTTGAAGTACTCGCTGGAGAAGACGGGCTCGACGATGCCGATGCGGTAGCCCAGCTCCACGAAGAAGCCGGTGCCGCTGCGCACGTTGTCGAAGCCCTGCTGCCAGGAGAAGACGTTGCTTTGGAAGACGAACTCCTGGTCGTCGCCGATGGGAATGTCCAGGAACACGTCCGCCGCCAGGGCCACCGCGGAGTGGATGCCGGAGGCGGTGGCGATGGCGCCGTACTGGAAGTCACCGCCCACGCCGAACGACAGCATCGGCTGGTCCGTGAAGTAGATGCCGCGCAGGAACTGGTCGTACTCGTGGCCCCAGACGTTGTAGCGGGCGTGGCCCACGACGCGCGGCAGGTCGTCCGCGTTGACCGTCTGGCCATTCTCCAGCTTCGCGCCCTCCACGCCGTTGAGGATGGCGGCGCGGTACGTCCAGGGGCCCGCGAAGCCGCGCACCTGCACGCCCATGTCGCGCCACACCTTGCCCACGCCCAACGGGTAGCGGATGAGGTCGGAGTGGTAGTCCACCGTCTGGAGCGCGATGGCGCCCTGCAGCGCGTGGTGCGACAGCGGCGCGAGGATGAAGCCCGCCTCCACCCACGTCTTGTCGGCGAACTCGTACGCGACCGTGGCGTCCTGGATGAAGAAGGCGACGCTGTAGTCGCCGTTCTTGCCGAAGTTCGGCTGGTCCGTGTCGATGAAGAACGACAGCTTCTTCGTGATGTTGCCGAAGATGAGCAGCCGCACGCGGCGCAGGAAGAAGTCCGTCCCCACGCCGCCCGTGGGCGCGCCGTCCTTGACGAGCTGCATCTGCGGATGCAGCAACACGTCCACGTTGAGGACCGCGTCCTCGCCCAACTGGAGCTTGCCCGCCGCCGCCGGCAGCGCGGTCAGCAGGGCCGTGAGCACCAGGAACCGCGAAAGGGGAGGGGGGACGGGGCGCATGGGTCCCCATCCCCTGAGCAACGCCCGTTCCACCCGGGCACGCTCCGGGTTTCAGGACCTTGGGGGTTGGCTCGCCGCGTCAGGATGTGGCGGAAGGTGACAGGGCGTTACTCCCCGTAACGATTCGTGCAGCGCGTCGTAACACCCGCCCGGGGGCTCGGGAGACGCCTCAGGCGCGGGTGCGCGGGATGCCCAGCCGCTGACGCTTCTCCCAGAGCGTCTTGCGGCTGATGCCCAGCCGGCGGGCGAGCTCCGTCTCGCCCATGCGGTCCTGGTGCTCCAGCACGAAGCGGCGGAAGTACTCCTCCATGGAGTCGGGCGAGCGTGGGTCCTCGCTCGCCGGGACGGGCGGGAAGTCCGTCTCCTCCAGCGCAGGGGGATTGCCGTCCGCGCCCGGTCCGCCCGGCGGCTCCAGCGCCAGCAGGTCGGCGGTGAGGAGCGGTCCGTCCGCGAGGATGACCGCGCGCTCGATGGCGTTCTCCAGCTCGCGCACGTTGCCCGGCCAGGGGTGCTGCGCGATGGCCGCCAGCGCGTCCGGGGACAGCGATGCGGGCGGGCGCCCGACGCGGCGGCTGGCCCGCTCCAGCAGGTGCTTCGCCAGCGCGGGCACGTCCTCGCCGCGCTCGCGCAGGGGCGGCAGGCGGATTTCGACGACGCGCAGGCGGAAGTAGAGGTCCTGGCGGAACAGCCCCTCCTGCACGCGGCGGGGTAGGTCGCGGTGCGTGGCCGCGAGGATGTGCACGTCCACCTTGCGCGAACGCGTGGCGCCCACCCGCCGCACCTCGCCGTCCTGGAGCATGCGCAACAGACGCGCCTGCGCGGGCGCGGGCAGCTCTCCAATCTCATCCAGGAAGAGCGTGCCGCCGTGCGCGGCTTCCACGAGTCCAGCGTGCGCGGCCTGCGCGCCGGTGAAGGCGCCCTTCTCGTGGCCGAACAGCTCGCTCTCCAGCAGGCCCTCCGGGATGGCGGCGCAGTTGACCGCGATGAGGGGCCCCTCCGCGCGCGGGCTCTGCGCGTGGACGGCGCGGGCCACCAGCTCCTTGCCGGTGCCGGACTCGCCCAGCACCAGCACGGTGGCGGCGGACGGGGCCACCTTGCGCACGCGCTCGAACACGTCGCGCATGGCGGGGGAGTTGCCCACCATGCCGCCGGGGGACCAGGTCTGCTCCACCTCGCGCTTGAGGGCGGCGTTCTGGCGGGTGAGGCGGCCCTCGCGCAGCACGCGCTCCACCTGGAGCAGCAGCTCGTCGTGGTCGAAGGGCTTCGCGATGTAGTCCACCGCGCCCAGCTTCATCGCGTCCACGGCGGACTTCACCGTGGCGAAGCTGGTCATGATGAGCACCGGCACGCCCGGACACAGCGCGATGATGTCCGTGCCTGGTGGCCCGGGCAGGCGCAGGTCGGAGATGACCAGGTCGAAGGCGTCCAGCGCGTGCTCGGCCGCGGCCTCCGGCACGGCGCCGGCTTCCGCCACGTCGTGGCCCGCGCGGGTGAGCAGACGGCGCAGCTCCGTGCGGATGATGGGTTCGTCCTCGATGACCAGGATGCGGCTCAAGCGGAGGCCTCCTGCTTCAGCGTGTCAGCACGGGGCAGGCTCAGCGTCACGCGGGTGCCGCCGTCCTGACGGCCCTCGATGCGCAGCGTGCCGCCGTGCTCGCGCACGATGCCCTCCACCAGCGTGAGGCCCAGGCCGGTGCCTTCGCCGGGCTGCTTGGTGGTGAAGAACGGCTCGAAGATGCGTTGCGACAGCTCCGGGGCGATGCCGTGCCCCCGGTCCTCCACCTGGATGCGCACCTGATCTCCAGAGGCTTCCGCCAACAGCTCCACGCGCGAGCCCGCGGGCGACGCGTCGATGGCGTTGGTCAAGAGGTTCACCAGCACCTGCTCCAGCCGCTGCGCGTCGCCGCGCACGTCCAGCCCGTCCGGGCTCTGGTGCGTGCACGCCACGTCGCGCGCCTTGCGGGACAGCCGGGCCAGCTGCGCGGCCTCCGCGAGCAGCGGACCCACCGCCACGCGCGTGAAGGGCCGGGACTCGCCGCCGACCGTGCCCGAGTGGCCGAAGCCCACCAGCGCCCGGACGATGGTGTCGATGCGGCGGCACTGCTGGAGGATGAGCCCCACGCGCTCGCGCACGGCCTCCGGGTCCTCCAGTTCATACTTGAGGTTCTGGCTGATGCTGGCGATGGCGGTGAGCGGGTTGCCAATCTCATGCGCCACGCCCGCGGCCACCCGGCCCAGCGACGCGAGCCGGTCCTGGTGCGCGAGCCGCGCGTCCACCGCCTTGCGCTCCGTCCAGTCCTCCACCAGGAACGTGATGCCCGTCTCCCCGCCGCTGGCGCCGTCCGAGGGCGCCAGCCGCGAGCGGTGCAGGCGCAGCAAGCGCTGCTTGCCGCCCACGGTCACGCGCACCTCGTGGTCGCCGCCAGGGGCCCGCGCGAGCTCCGCGAACAGCGGCCCCCAGGGCTCCGGCAGGCGCGCGAGCGGCACGCCCCGCGCGGAGTCCATGGGCACGCCCGACAGCGCCTCCAGCGCGGCGTTCCAGATGACGACCTCGCCGTCAGGCCCCATGGCGCACACGCCCAGGGGCAGGTCCTCCAGGATGCGGTAGAGGTAGCGGCGCACGACCTCCAGCTCGCGCAGGGGGCCGCGCATGTCGCGCGCGTCGCGCAGCCGCTCCTCCACGAAGCGCAGCTGATCCGCCAGCGCCGTGCGCGCGCCAGGGTCCAGCCGCAGCGCTTCGCCCACCGCGAGCCGCGCCAGCACCGGGCCGATGAGGCCGGAGAGATTGCGCTCCACGCCGTCGCGCAGGCGGCGCAGCTCCGCGGGCCGGCGCTCGTCGGGGGACATCTCCAGCGCCTCGCGCGCGCGGTCCACCTCCGCCGCGGCCACCTGCGCGCCCAGCACGGGCTCCAGCTGCCGGCGGAACTCGTCCGGGGAGCTGGCCGCCACGCTGCCCTTCGCGAGCCCCGGCGCCTGGCGCGTGCACACCCGCGCGGCCTCCCTCTCCTCCACCGACTGGCGCGTGACGAGCGACACCGCCACGAAGCACAGGGAGTTGAGGGCCAGCGAGGTGAAGGTGGCGAAGCCCCAGGGTTCCTCCGCGCTGAAGCCCAGGCTCACGGAGACCTGGTTGGTCCAGGCCACCAGTGACGGCGGCTCCCACAGGGGGGCCAGCAGCGTGAGGGCCCACGTCGCGCCGCCCGCCAGCAGCCCCGCGAGCAGCCCCGCGCGCGTGGCCTTGGGCCACATCAGGAGCCCCAGCACGCCCGGCGCGAACTGCGCGGTGGCCACGAAGGACACGAGCCCCAGGTCCACCAGCCCCGTCGCCCGCGCGTTCAGCAGCCGGTAGAAGCCGTAGCCCGCGAGGATGATGGCGGCGATGAGCACGCGCCGGGCCCACAACAACCACCCGTAGAGGTCGTCCCGTCCGCGCGTGGTGCCCAGCGGCAGCACCAGGTGCGTCAGGCACATGGGCGCGAGCGCGAGCGTGGTGACGATGACCATGGCGCTCGCCGCGGACACGCCGCCCAGGAAGGCGATGAGGGCCAGCAGCGGGGCGCCCTGGGCGATGGGCACGGAGAGGACGTGGAAGTCCGCGGGCCAGGGCAGGCCCAGCGCCTCTCCGGACCACAGCAGCACGGGCACCGCCGCGTTGATGAGCAGCATCAACAGCGGGAAGGCCCACGCGACGGTGGCCAGCCCGTCGCGCTCGGGCGCTTCGGTGAAGGCCACGTGGTACTGCCGGGGCGTGAGGAACGCGGCGATGGTGGAGAGCACCAGCAGCGGCGCCCAGGGCGCGTCGCGCGCGGGACGCTGGAGCGCCTCCACCGCTTCGGGGTGGCGGGTGAGCCAGTCATTGAGCCCGCCCACGCCGCCGAAGACGGACACCACGCACCAGCCCGCGACGATGAGCAGCGCCAGCAGCTTCACGCCCGACTCGAAGGCGATGGCCAGCATCAGCCCCTCGTGCCGCTCGCGCGGGGCGGGGTGGCGGGCACCGAAGAGGAGCGAGAAGACGATGAGCACGCCGCAGAAGCCGGGCCCCACCAGCGCCGGGGCCGCCGCGGGGCTCAAGAGGCGCGCGGACTCCACGACGGCGCGAATCTGGAGCGCCAGGTAGGGCAGGCTGCCGGCCAGCGCGAACAGCGTCACCGCCGTGCCCGTCACCTGGCCGGGGTAGCGGAAGGCGAGCAGGTCCGCGAGCGAGGTGAGCTGCAGCTCGCGCGTCAGCCGCAGCAGCGGACGCCACAGCACGGGGGCGAGCAGGCACGCGAGCGTGAGGCCCAGGTAGATGCCCAGGTAGCGGAAGCCATGGCGGGCCGCGTAGCCCACGCTGCCGAAGTAGGACCAGGACGTGGCGTACACGCCCAGGGCCAGCGCGTACGTCAGCGGGTGCTGGGTGATGCGAGGAGAGATGCGGCCCCGCTCCGCCGCGTAGGCCACCAGGAACAGCACGCCCAGGTAGGCCACGGAGGCGACGACGAGCGGGCCCGGCCCCAGCGTCATGGGCGCAGGCTCCGGTGCGCCACCCAGCCGCCCAGGGCGATGACGCCCAGCCACACGAGGAAGGGGAGCGAAGCGGGAGCCCCTTCGGCCAGCCACAGCCGGCGCAGCGGCGAGCCGAACAGCAGCACCGCCACGGCGAACACCAGCAGCGACGGCATGGCGGGAGGGTCCGCGGGGGGCCGCGACATGCCGGGGACGATAGCAGCCCTGTCAGGCCGCGAGGGGCGCCGTGATAAGCCGGCAGGCCATGGCTCCCCCGGATGTACCCCCGTTCTCCGAACTGCCCCAGTTCACGCTGGACCGTGAATCGCTGCGCCTGCTCCCCGAGTCCTTCTGCCGCCGCCTGGGCGTCGCGGTGATGGGCAAGGTGGACGCGGCCCACGACACGGAGCCCGTGACGGTGGCGATGCTGGACCCGGAGGACGAGTCCGTGCGCTACCGCATCGCGGACTTCCTGCGCCGGCCGGTGCGGCCCGTGCGGCTCAACCGTTACGAAATCGACTCGGCATTGGAAGTGGGCTTCGGCGCGGGAGCGCACGCGTCGGTGGACGTGGTGCTGAAGGCCGGCGCGGCGCTGTCCCCACGGCCCACGGCGGTGGAGCTGGTGAACCACGTGCTCGCGGTGGCGGTGACTCAGAACGCGTCCGACATCCACCTGGAGAGCTACACGGACGACGTGGACCTGCGCTACCGCATCGACGGCATCCTCCACCAGACGTACACGGACATCTCCCCGGACTCGCTGCCGGAGGTGGTGAGCCGCATCAAGGTGATGGCGGGGCTGGACATCATGGAGAAGCGGCGGCCCCAGGACGGCCGCCTGCGGGCGCTCTACGAAGGGGCGGCCGGACGGAAGTTCGTGGACTTCCGCGTGAGCGTGGTGCCCTCGCCCGCGGGCGAGGACGTGGTCATCCGCCTGCTCGACGCCACGCTGGGCCTGGTGCCGGTGGAGAAGTTGGGGATGACGCCGGAGCTGCAGGCCACGGTGCTGCGGCTTTTGGGAAACCCGGAGGGGCTGGTGCTGGTGACGGGCCCCACGGGCAGCGGGAAGACGACGACGTTGTACGCGGCGCTGGCGCGGCTCAACGACGGGCGCAAGAAGATCATCACCGCGGAGGACCCCATTGAATACGTGGTCCCCAAGGTGAACCAGAAGCAGGTGTCGCCGCAGATGCCGCACCTGACGCTGTTGCGAGCGCTGCTGCGGCAGGACCCCAACGTGATGCTGGTGGGTGAGATTCGAGACCTGGAGACGGGCAGCACCGCGCTGATGGCGGCATCCACGGGGCACGTGGTGCTGGGCACGCTGCACACGGCGGATGCCATTGGCGCGGTGAGCCGCCTGCGCGGGTTGAAGCTGGAGGACGGCGACATCGCGGAGGCGCTGCTCGCGGTGCTGGCGCAGCGGCTGGTGCGGCGCATCTGTCCGGAGTGCTCCGCGCCCACCCACCCCACAGCGGATCAGCTGGCGCTGCTGGGGCCGCTGCTGGACGGCGTGCAGCCCCGGGCAGGGCAGGGCTGCGAGGCGTGCCGCCACACCGGCTTCAAGGGGCGCGTGGGGCTCTTCGAGCTGCTGGTGGTGGACCCGGAGCTGCAACTGCTCATCGCCACCGGGGCGCCGGGCGTCCAGCTGCGCCGGCACGCCCGGGCGCGGGGCTTCCGCACGCTGGTGGAGGACGCGCTGGCGAAGGTGGCGGCCGGGGTCACCACGCTGCACGAACTGACGCGCGTGGTGCCCTACCGCTACATCCTCACGGCTCGGGAGGAGCGTCCGGCTCCGGGGTGAGGTCCGGGCCCGGGGGCAGCATCACGGTGAAGGTCGAGCCCTCGCCGAGGCTGCTGCGCACCTGCACGATGCCGCCGTGGGCCTCGATGATCTGCTGGGTGATGAAGAGCCCCAGCCCCAGGCCGCCGTAGTTGCGTTCGGAGACGGCGCGCACGAAGCGCTCGAAGACGCGAGGCTGGTCCTCGAGCGGGATGCCGATGCCTTCGTCCTTCACGCTCAGCACGGCGAGTCCGGCGTCCATGCGCACCCGGATGAGGACGGGCTTGCCCGCGCCGTACTTGAGCGCGTTGGTGAGCAGGTTGGTGACGACCTGATCCACCCGGGACCGGTCCCAGTGGCCCATGATGGGCGTGGCGGCCTCCAGCGTGACGGTGCAGCCGACCTGCGCGGACTGGGGCGCGTAGCGGGTCACCACCTCCCGCGCGAGCGAGGCCAGGTCCATGGGTGCCCGGTCCAACCGCAGCTGGCCCATGCTGATGCGCGACACGTCCAGCAGGTCCTCGATGAGGTCCGACAGCTTGCGCACCTGGCGGCGCGCCACCTCCAGGTCGCGGGCGATGCGCTCCACGGGCAGGGTGGCGGAGGGGTTGTTCTCCACGGTGCGCAGCAGGGCCGTGAGCTTCAGCTGGAGCGGGGTGAGCGGCGTCTTCAGCTCGTGCGAGGCGACGGAGAGGAACTCATCGCGGGCGCGCACGGCGTCGCGGAGCATCTCCAGCTCGCGCCGCTCCTGGTGCTGCTTGCGCTGGGTGATGTCGCGCGTCACCTTGGCGAAGCCCCGGAGCTTGCCTGACGGGTCGTGCAGCGCGGTGATGACGACGCTGGCCCAGAAGAGGCTGCCGTCCTTGCGGACGCGCCACGCCTCCTCCTCGAAGTGGCCCTCCCGGGTGGCGACCTGGAGGGCGTACCAGGGCTTGCCCCGGGCCACGTCCTCCGGGGGGAAGAAGCGGCTGAAGTGCTGGCCGATGATCTCCTCGGCCTTGTACTGCTTGAAGCGCTCGGCGCCCGCGTTCCAGGTGGAGACGCGGCCCTCTGCGTCGAGCATGTAGATGGCGTAGTCCTGGATGTGCTCGACGAGCAGGCGGAAGCGCTCCTCGCTCTGCAGCAGCTGCTCCTGGGCGAGCTTGCGCTCGGTGAAGTCGCGCGTCACCTGTCCGTAGCCCACCAGCTGGCCCTGGAGGTCACGCATCGCGGTGATGACGACGTTGGCCCAGAAGAGGCTGTGGTCCTTGCGGACGCGCCAGCCCTCCTCCTCGACGCGGCCCTCGCGATTGACGATCTCCAGGTCCTGCTGGGGCTTGCCGCGGGCGATGTCCTCGGGGGTGTAGAAGCGGCTGAAGTGCTGACCGAGGATCTCCTCGGACCGGTAGCCCTTGATGCGTTCGGCGCCGGTGTTCCAGCTCATGATGTTGCCTGCTGGATCCAGCGTCAGGATGGCGTAGTCCTTCACGCTGTCGATGAACAGGCGCAGCTGTGCCCCCATGTCCCGAGCCGCGCTGGGGGACGCATAGGCGATGTCGCCACCGCTGGCGGACGAAGGAGGCGGGCTGTCGTCCAGGGGACTTCTCATAGACGCTCCATCGTAACGCACGGTGCGGGGTCAGCGGCGAGGAACGACAGAGGGGATCCATCCACCATCCAACCCTGCCGGCACACCGGGCTTCCGAGCAGGGCGGAAGCTCGCACTCTGCGTGGAGAACCCGTCGGTTTCCAGGTCCCGGATTGGCCTCAGGTCCAATGCGTGGGCCGGATGCCTGCGTGACGCGCGGCCGGCCCGGCTAGGGCTTGAGGTGGTCGTAGCTCAGGAAGACGACGCCGCAGTCGAGCGTGCGCGTGCCTGTGAGGCGCAGGCGGTGGGGGGCGTAGCCCGTTTCGACGAGGCGGATGCCCTGGCCCACGACGACGGGGTTGATCTTGATGATGAACGCATCGATTTCGGGAAGCAGCTCGGCCGCGAGCGCGCCGCCGCCGCACAGCCAGATGCCCAGGCCGTCACGCGCCTTCAGTTCGCGCACGGTGGCGAGCGGCGTGCTGGAGAGGTTGACGGCGGGGTCGGGGCTCTTCGTGAGGGTGCGGGAGAAGACGTAGTGTTCCAGGTGCGGGTACGCGTTGGTGACGCCCGCGTCCAGGCCGACCTGATAGGTGTTGCGGCCCTCCAGCACGGTGTCGAAGTGCTTGCCCGGGCCGGTGATGCCCTTGAAGGCGCGGTAGCCGGCGGGGAGCGTCTCCGGGTACTCGGCGGCGATGGCGTCGAAGTAGTCCTGCTCCGTGCTGAAGTAGTCGTACGCGCCGGTGGGCGAGGCGATGAAGCCGTCGAGCGAGGTGGCGACGTAATAGGTCAGTTTCCGCATGGGCGTGCTTCCTCCTGACGCCAGGGCTTAGCACGGGTGGGCGGACGCGCCTGTTAGAACGGCGGCGTCGGTTGCCTGCGCGGCAATCACAGAGGAGGGAGTGTCATGAGATTCCTGTGGGTGCTGGGAGGAATGGTGCTGGGTTCGGTCCTGACGCTCATCGCCGGGGTCGCGCTGTGGCTGCATGACACGGGGCCCACGCGAGCGGGAATCGAGGTGCGCGTGGAGAACCGCACCGGCCAGGACGTGCGCGAGGTGCGCATCGAGCACGACCGAGGCCAGGTCATCTACCGCGCCATGGGCAAGGGGGACACCGTGGCCCTGAGTTATCCCGTCCGAGGCGAGTCGTCATACAGCCTCATCGCCGTGCTGGAGGACGGACGGGAGCTGCGAGGCGGCGCGGGCTACATCGAGCGCGGAGCGCGGACGCGGGAGGTGCTGGAGCCGGAGCGGGTGGTCTCGTCGGAACCGTGAGCCGTGCGATGCGACACTTCTTCGAGCTCGACTTCGACATTGATGCACCGGGCCGCTGGTATCTGCGGGAGCCCACTGGCCTGGATGGGAAACCGGTTCCTGACATCTGGGCGTTCGTGTCCGGGAAGACCGTCACAGACCCCGGGCCGCTCCGTGTGCCGCTGTCACGGCCCGGGCGGCCGCTGGACTTCGACAAGACAACGGTGGCCGGAACGCCCATCGTCAGTGGGCGCATCGCGTCTGTATTCCGGGAACTGGCACCGCATGACGTGCAGCTCTTTCCAGTGGAGGTCCAGGGGCAGTCCGAACCGTTCTACCTGCTCAACGTGGTGCGCGTGATCCGCTGCATCGACGATGCCGCCTGTGAAGAGGCCCGGCTCTGGACACCCGAGGATGGGCGTCCCGAAAAGGTGGGCGAGTACCACGTCGTTTCCGGCTTGCGCATCGACACCTCGAAGGTGGGCAACGCCGTCGTCTTCCGCCCCTGGGGCTATCTCCTGCCCATCATCCTCCATGCTCGGCTCAAGGCCGCACTGGAGCAGACCGGCATCGTGGGAGGACAGTTCGTCGAGGTGTAGAACGCGGGCCCATGGAACTTCGTCCCGCTGTCCTCCTGGGCTTGGTTGAAACCGCGCATGGGATGGTACGAGGAGATCAGACGCAGGAAATGCTGTAGCTGAAGCGGATGGTCTCGTCGGATCCGTGAGCCGTGGAGGGCACATGAAGCTCTGGGCAATAGCCGCGCTGTTGTGGCTGACAGCGGGCTGCGCGACGACGCGTGTGGTGAACCTGGACACGGGGCGGGGCAGGCCCATCGCCTATACGCCGGCGGAGACGAAGCCGGTGCGTATCGACGAGGAGGCGTTCAAGGACGCGGTCACGCAGCTCGTGCTCGAGTTGAAGTTGGATGTCGCGCTCCGGGAGGAGGGCCGGCGCTCCCTGCTCGCGTCGGCGGGTGGCATCGTCGACGGTGTTCGAGGCCGGCAGGCGCTCCGCTTGAGCGACGACTTTCCCTTGGATCCGATGGCGCGGTGGAGAATGGCGCTCTCCTTCGCGCTCGATACGGTCTGGGAGGGAGTGGCGGACGCGGTGGAGGACCTGATGGACCCCGCCGCGCTGCGGACCATGGTCACGGCGATGATTGGCACCGCGATGGTGATGCTGGTCGCGCCGGAGCCCATCACCAAGCTGGTCGCGGTGGTGCTGACGGCGTCGCTCATCGCGTATCTGGGCACCGGGCCCGTGTGGAACCTGGGACAGGCCTTCTTGCGGCTCATGGATGAGTCCCGGGACGCCAGGGACGAGGCTGCGCTGAAGGACGCAGGGCATCGCTTCGGACGCGTGCTGGGGGACAACGGGGCCCGGGTGCTGGTCATTGTCGCGATGACGGCGCTCGGTGGCAGGAATGCGATGGCTGCGCAGGCACCCAGGATGCCTGGCTTCCCGCAGGCGGCGTTGAGGGCGGAGGTGGAGGGTGGATTCCAGCTGTCGCGGGTGCTGGCCGGGGAAGTGCGGTCCATCTCCGTGTCGTCAGCAGGAGTGCTCAACGTCACGTTGGCGCCCACCGCGGTGGCGGCAGTCGCCATGGGGCCCGGGGGCGGAGGGATTCAGGGGGACCCGGAGGGAGATGTTCATCACATCTGCACGGACAAGAACGAGGTGTCGGAGCAGTCAGGTGGCCCCTGGACGCCCCTCTTCGAACCCTTCTTTGAACAGGCGGGAATGAGCCTCAATGACGCGGCGAACCTGGTTCGAATCAACGGGCATCGAGGACCTCATCCTGCAGAATACCATCAAGAAGTGTTCAATCGACTCACCCTGGCGATGGCGAAATGTAGGGGTGTCGCGCAGTGTCGGACTGCGTTGGTGGACGTCCTGACAGCTATCGCGGAAGAACTGACGACTGCGGGCACCCTCATGCGAAAGCTCATCACCAGGGATCCCAATGCCTGACGTGAAGCAACGGCGGTTCTTCGACCTGTTCATCGACGCGTACGTACCGGGGCGCTGGTACTTCAAGACACCGACCCATGCTGACGGTCAACCCTTGGAGGACCCTTGGGTGTTCACGGATGGGGTGTTCATTCCCGACCCCGGCCCGCTGCGGGTTCCGCTCTCCCGTCCTGGGATGCCCCTGGACTTCACCTCCGCTGGCGTAGGGGTTACGCCCGTTCTCAGTACTCGGACCGCAGAGGTTTTTCGCGCGCTGGCCCCCACCGACGTGCAGCTCTTTCCAGTGCAGGTCGAAGGGCAGGTCGAGCCTTATTTCCTCCTGGTCGCGGCGCGCACGGTCCGATGCGTTGATGAGGCCGCGAGTGAAGAGTTCAAGCTGTGGACTCCTGAGGACGGGCAGCCCGAAAAGGTCGGGGGATACAAGTACGTCGCCGGGCTGCGTATCGACAAAACAAAGGTTGCTGACGAGCGCGTGTTCCGCCCGTGGGGACTTCGGTCCTCGCTCATCGTCGATGGACAACTCAAGGCCGCACTGGAACAGACCGGCATCGTGGGAGGACAGTTCGTCGAGGTGTAGAACGCGAGCCCATGGAACTTCGTCCCGCCGCCCTCCTGGGCCTGCTGTGCCTCCTTCCAATCACAAGCACCGCGCGTCCTCGGTCCAGTGACCTGGGCATCCCCTTTGGTGGCCAGCCCGGTGCGCTCAATGCCATCACCGACGTGAAGGGCGTGGAAGTGGGCCATGTCACGCTGAACACGGGCGCTCAGGTGCGGACCGGCGTCACCGCCGTGCTGCCCCGGGGCCGCGAGGCCGTGGCGCAGCCTGTCTTCGCGGCGACCCATGACCTCAATGGCAGCGGTGAGATGACCGGCACCCATTGGGTGAAGGAGTCCGGCCTGCTCTCCGGCCCCGTGATGATCAGCGACACCCACGCCGTGGGCGCCGTGCACGAGGGCGTCATCACCTGGGCCCAGAAGCGCGACCTCACCTGGGAGCTGGGCCTTCCCGTGGTCGCGGAGACCTGGGATGGCTTCCTCCACGACATCGATGGCTTCCACGTCCGACCCCTGCACGCGATGCAGGCGCTCGACGCCGCGCGCCCGGGCCCCGTCGCGGAAGGCTCCGTGGGCGGCGGCACCGGCATGATCTGCCATGGCTTCAAGGGCGGCATCGGCACGGCCTCCCGCAAGCTCCCGGCGGAGCAGGGCGGCTACACCCTCGGCGTGCTCGTGCAGTGCAACTACGGCAGCCGCCGCCTCTTCTCCGTCGCGGGCGCTCCCGTGGGCGAGGAGATTCCCGACCTGCGCTCCTGCTACTTCGGAGACGCCCCTCCCAAAGGGCCCTACCGCGCCAACCTGCCGCCCTGCTCGCGGCGAGCCAGCGCCGGTCCGCCGCCTCCGGAAGGCATGGGCTCCATCATCATCGTGGTGGCCACCGACGCGCCGCTCCTGCCGCACCAGCTCGACCGCGTGGCCCGGCGCGTGCCGCTCGCGATTGGGAAGCTGGGCGGCCTGGGAGAGAACTCCTCCGGCGACATCTTCCTCGCGTTCTCCACCCAGCCCGTGAGCTCCACGGAGGTCGCTCCGGTCTCCATGCTCGACAACGAGCGGATGACCCCCCTCTTCGAAGCCACCGTGCAGGCCACCCAGGAGGCCATCCTCAACTCGATGCTCGCCTCCGACACGATGACCGGCTTCCAGAGCGTCCGCGTCCATGGCCTGCCACCCGAGCGGCTGGTGAAGGCCCTGCGGAAGTACGGACGCCTGCCGCCGGCTCCGAAGCCCACGAAGTGACAGCGGATCCGCGCGGCCTTTCCCACGCTCCAGCCTCTGCGCCATGCTGTGCCGCCTGACTTGAAGCAAGGGGATGAGGGATGGAGACGGACAACTACGGACCGCCGAAGGATGAGCAGGAACTGGCCGCCATCGCGGACATCACCACGCAGGCGTTCGCCATGCCGCTCGCGGACTCCGAGACCGTGGTGCGCAAGAACTTCTCTGAATCCTCCCTGCGCATCCTGCGCGTGAACGGTGACGTGGCCGCCACGCTCACCCTCATCCGCATGGGCCAGTTCCTGGGCGGCCGCTCGGTGCCCCTCATCGGCGTGGGCGGCGTGGGCGTCGCTCCCGCGCTCCGGGGCGCCGGCGCGGCCACGCGCCTCTTCCATCGCTTCCTGCGCGAGATGCGCGACGAAGGCGCACCCCTCTCCGTCCTCTACCCCGCGACCCAGCCGCTCTACCGGCGCGTGGGCTACGAGGTCTCCGGCGCGCGCTACGAAATCCACGTCGAAGCGGCCTCGCTGGAGCTGGGGGAACGCTCGCTGTCCCTGCGCCCCATGCGCCCGTCCGACGACGCGGCGGTGGAGGCGTGCTACCGGCGCTTCGCCTCCCAGCACCACGGCTGGCTGGACCGGGGGGACTACATCTGGCGGCGCGTGCGCACGCCCCGCAACGACACCGCCTACGGCTACGTCGTGGAGGGCGCGTCCGGCATCGAGGGCTACGTGTACCTCGTGCGGAGCCTGTCGCCCCAGGGCGCCGTGCCCACGCAGGTCCTCAAGCTCACCGACTTCACCGCCACCACGCCCGCCGCCGCGCGACGGCTCTTGCGCTTCCTGGGCGACCACCGCTCGCTGGCGCGGGACGTGATGTGGTTCGGCGGCGCGGACGAGCCGCTCCTCGCGCTGCTGCGCGAACAGACCTACCAGGTGAAGCTCTCCATGCACTGGATGACGCGCCTGCTGGATGTCCCCCGCGCCCTGGAGGCACGCGGCTTCGCCCCCGGCCTGTCCGGCGCGCTCCACCTGGACGTGGAGGACGACCTCCTCCCGGAGAACACGGGGCGCTTCGTGCTGGAGGTGGAGGGCGGCACCGCCCGCGTCCGGCCCGGCGGCGAGGGTCGCCTCAAGCTGCACGTGCGCACCCTGGCGCCGCTCTACACCGGCTTCCTCACGCCTCGCGCACTCCAGCTCGCCGGCATGCTGACCGGGGACGACGCGTCGCTCGACACCGCCAGCGCCCTGTTCGCGGGCCCCGCCCCCTCGCTGCGCGACATGTTCTGACGGACTCGCGCGGGCTACCCGGCCCGCGCCGGGAGTGGTAGGAGCGGCGTCCTCGGACGAAGGAGGCTTCACACGTGCGCGCGTTCGTCACCGGTGGCTCGGGGTTCGTCGGGAAGCACCTGCTCGCGGCGCTCGCGAAGCGCGGAGAACCGGCGCGCGCGCTGTCCCGCTCGCCAGAGGCCGCGCAGGCCATCCAGGCCGCGGGCGGCGAGCCGTGGGAGGGTGACCTCAGCGATCCGGAGCGCCTGCGCCTGGGCATGGAGGGCTGCGACACCGTCTTCCACGCCGCCGCGCACGTGAAGATGTCCGGTCCCCGCGCGGCCTTCTATGAAACCAACGTGCGCGGCACGGAGGCCGTGCTGGAGGCGGCGCGCGCGGCCGGCGTGAAGCGCTTCGTGCACGTGAGCACGGAGGCCGTGCTCGTGGACGGCGGCCCCATGGTGAACCTCCATGAAACGCACCCGCTGCCCGAGCGCCCCGTGGGCCCGTACCCGTCCACGAAGGGCCAGGCTGAACGGCTCGTGCTCCAGGTCAACTCGCCGGAGTTCACCACCGTCGCCGTGCGGCCCCGCATGGTCTGGGGGCCGGGGGACACCACCGTGCTGCCCGCGCTGGTCGCCGCGGTGAAGTCCGGGCGCTTCCGCTGGATTGGCGGCGGGCACTACCTGACGTCCACCTGCCACGTGGCCAACGTGGTGGAGGGCATGCTGCTGGCCGCGGAGAAGGGGCAGGGCGGTCAGGCGTACTTCCTCACCGACGGCCCGCCCGTGGAGTTCCGCGCCTTCGTCACCGCGCTGCTGAAGACGCAGGGCGTGGAGCCCGGCGACAAGACCCTGCCCACCGGGCTGGCCGCGACCGTGGCCGTGGTCAGCGACTTCGTCTGGGACCTCTTGGGCCTCAAGAGCGCGCCGCCCCTGTCCCGCACGGAGCTGCTGCTCGCGGGGCAGGAGGTGACGGTGAGCGACGAGAAGGCCCGGCTGGAGCTGGGCTACACGGGCAGCGTGTCGCGCGATGAGGGGCTGCGCTCGCTGGCCACGAAGGCGGACTGAAGCGCGCGAAAAGTCCCCCGGGGTTGGAGTAGCCTCCCGGGTCATGCGCAGGTTCGAGTTCGTCGACGGCAACAGCTCCAAGTTCTGGATGCCCGAGGTCCAGGGCGCCACCTTCATCGTCACCTACGGTCGCATCGGCACCGCGGGGCAGCGCAAGGAGAAGGCCTTCCCGGACGAGGAAGCCGCCCTGCGCGAGTACAACAAGAAGGTCGCGGAGAAGGTCCGCGAGGGCTACGCCGAGGTGAGCACCGGCGAGGCCCCGCCCGCGCCGCCCCCGAAGGC
>NZ_RAVY01000101.1:0-33933 GCF_003611625.1 Corallococcus sp. CA054B | reverse complement strand
GACAGGAAGCGCCCGCCGCCCCGGCGCAGGCCCCCGTGCAGCAACTGGTGCAGCGGCTTCCCGTGGCGCCCGGCCTGGGCCACCAGGCGGACCTGCCGGAGGTGAAGGCTCCCTCGCTGGAGAACCTGAACATCCGCGTGCCCCAGGGCGAGGACCTCACGGAAGAGGACCTGCTGGAGCGCTTCCACGAGCTGGCCCGCGCGAAGGCGCAGGTCCGCGAGCGCGCGGAAGGCGAAGCGCTGGCCATGGGCGACGACGTCCGGCTGGACATCCTGGGCTACGCCAACGGCCGCCTCATCCCGCTGAGCACCCGCATGGGCTACTGGATGGAGCTGGCCCCCCAGGTGATGCTGCCCGGCTTCGCGGAGGTCATCGCGGAAGCCAGCGTGGGTGACAGCGTGGAGGTGGGGCTGGTGCTGCCGGACAACTACCCGGCGGAGCAGCTGCGCGGCATGCCGGCCCGCTTCCTGGTGGACGTGCGCGGCGCGCGCGAGGTGCGCATGCCCGACACGGAGTCGGACGCGTTCCTCCAGCAGCTGGGCCGCGGCTCCACGCACGAAGAGGTCATGAGCTCCATCGTGGAGGAGATGGAGGGCGAGATGGCCGACATGCTCTGGGTGGACGCGCGCAACCGGGTGATGGACGAAATCGTCGCCCGCGCCAACGTCACCGTGCCCAAGCCGCTGGTGGACGAGGAGATCCGCCGCCGCTGGCTCCAGGCGGAGGGCGAGGTGCTGGCGCAGAAGTTCTTCAGCCTGGAGGAGCAGCAGGAGGCGCTGGACGGCTGGCTGCACCACCCGGGCATCCGCGACGACGTGGAGCGCCGCCTCAAGATTGCCCTGGTGCTGCGCGCCATCGCGCAGCGGGACAAGCTCCAGCTCACGCCGCAGTATGCGCTGGAGCTGCTCAAGGAGTCCTCGGAGCCCTTCGGCATCACCGAGGCGCAGCTGCGCGAGTCCATGCTGGACCCGACCGCGTCCGCGCAGATGATGGACGTCGCGTGGCACCTGCTCGCCGTGGAGCACGTGATGACGCAGGCGAAGGTGACCTTCGAGGGCGCCGAGGCGGCGCTCGCCTGAGGGCCGGGGCCGTTCCCTCCTGCTCCGGAGCCCGGGTGGCTACCCCGCCGGGTTCTTGGGCGCGGGCGGCTGCTGACCGGGGGCGACGAAGGCCCCCGTCGCGGGGTCGATCTGCCAGGCCGAGTACTGGTGCGTGAGCACGTCCCGCACCTGCCCCTGCTCGTAGCAGACCGAGTACACGACGAAGACCTCGTTCACGAAGTTGGGCCGGCCGTAGCGGTAGCAGTCCTGGTCGCCCTTCTTCTGGAGCGTAAGCGGGTTGCCCAGCAGGCCCCCGACCTCCTGGGTCGTCATCCCCGCGCGCAGCACCTTGATGCCGTGCGGCGTGACGACGGAGAAGGACGTCCCGTTGGCACGCCAGAGGGTGAAGAAGCCCAGGGCGAGCACCACGGGCACCGCCGCGGCCACGAACCAGGTGAAGGTGAAGAGGCTGGACTTCTTCTTGGACCCCTCGCGGAAGGCCGAGAACAGGGCGTCCGGAGAGGTGTCCGCCGGGGCGCCGTCCGGAGTGACCGGGAAGGAGGGATGGGGAGTGCTCACCCTTCTTGAATGCCGTCAGTGCCCGCCGGATTCAAGCGATGGACTGCCGGGGAGTCCACAGCCCGCACGCCTCGCCGGCCACTGACGGGGTCGTCCAGGGTGGGATACGCCCGGATGTCCGGTTCCGGGCCAGGCGTGCGAGTTCACAATCGGGGCGGTGCCGGACTGCTAGAGGGCACACCCTGAGGCTCATCTCGAGGAGTCACACACCATGGCGAAGCGCGCCGCCGCGAAAGGCACCCCCCAGAAGCCCGTGGACCGGGACGTCGTCCCCCCGGGCACGGAGGTGCCGGACAGCGACCTGTTCTTCAACCGGGAGCTGTCGTGGCTGGCCTTCAACGACCGGGTGCTGCAGCTGGCCGAGTCGCCGGAGCTGCCGCTGATGGAGCGGCTGAAGTTCACCTCCATCTACGCGCGCAACCTGGATGAGTTCTTCATGATCCGCGTGGCGCGGCTGCACGAGCAGGTCGCCGCGCGCGTGGGCCGCCTGGTGCCGGACGGCGCGTCCCCGGGCGACACGCTGGACAAGCTGCACACGGGCATCCTGGAGCAGGGCCGGCGCCACGCGGACTGCTTCGAGAAGGTCCTGCGCCCCGCGCTGGCGGAGAAGGGCCTGCGCATCCTGTCCATGAAGGAGCTGGACGCGGATCAACGCGCGCAGATGGAGCAGCGCTTCCGCGAGCAGATCTTCCCCGTGCTCACGCCGCTGGCCATCGGGCTGGGGCGGCACTTCCCGTACATCTCCAACCTGTCCCTGAGCCTCGCGGTGCTCCTGCGCGACCCGGTGGCGGAGGAGGAGAGCGTGGCGCGGGTGAAGGTGCCCAAGGAGATATTGCCCCGCTTCGTGCCGCTCAAGGGGGGCGCGCTCTTCGTGCCGCTGGAGGAGATCATCGCGCAGCACCTGGGGGACCTGTTCCCCGGGATGGAGGTCCTCAACTGGAGCCTGTTCCGCGTGACGCGCGACGCGGACTACACCGTGTCCGAGGACGCGGAGGACCTGCTCAAGGCGGTGGAGACGGAGCTCAGCCAGCGCCGCTTCGGGGACGTCATCCGCCTGGAGATCCAGGCGGGGATGAACGCGAAGCTGCTGGAGCCGCTGGTGGAGGCGCTGACGCTGGAGCCGCGGCAGGTGTACGAGGAGCACGGCCTGCTGGACCTGGCGGACGTGATGTCGCTGGCGATGACGCCGGGCTTCTCCGAGCTGCGCGACCCGCCGTGGACGCCGGTGACGCAGGCGCGGCTGCGCACGGACAACGAGTCCGCGGACGGCGGGGGCACGGTGATGTCCGCGATGCGCCGGGGCGACCTCCTGGTGCACCACCCCTACGAGTCCTTCGGCAGCTCCGTGGAGCGCTTCGTGAGCGAGGCGGTGGAGGACCCGGACGTGCTGGCGCTGAAGCAGACGGTGTACCGCACGTCGGACAGCTCCCCGCTGGTGCCCGCGCTCATCCGCGCGACGGAGCACGGCAAGCAGGCGGTGTGCATGGTGGAGCTGAAGGCGCGCTTCGACGAGCGCACCAACATCCGCTGGGCGAACGCGCTGGAAGAGGCGGGCGTGCACGTCGTGTATGGGATTCCCAGCCTGAAGACGCACGCGAAGGCCATCCTCATCGTGCGGCGCGAGGGCGAGCGGGTGCGGCACTACGTGCACATCGGCACGGGCAACTACAACCCGAAGACGGCGCGGCTCTACACGGACCTGGGGCTGTTCACCACGGACCCGGAGATTGGCGCGGACGTGGCGGACGTCTTCAACTTCCTCACCGGCTTCGGCCGGCCGCGCTCCTTCCGCAAGCTGCTGGTGGCACCGCTGACCATGCGGGAAGGGCTGATGGAGGAGATCAAGAAGACCCAGGCGGCGCACACGCCGGAGACGCCCGCGCGCATCCTGATGAAGATGAACGCGCTGGTGGACCCGGGCATCATCCGCGCGCTCTACGACGCGTCCCGCGCGGGCGTGCGCGTGGACCTCAACGTGCGCGGCATCTGCTGCTTGAGGCCGGGGGTGCCGGGCGTGTCGGAGCACATCCGGGTGGTGTCCAACCTGGGCCGCTTCCTGGAGCACCCGCGCATCTACGCCTTCGAGCGGGGCGCGACGTCGCGGTGCTACATCGGATCCGCGGACATGATGCCGCGCAACCTGGACCACCGGGTGGAGATATTGGCGCCGGTGGAGGACCCCACCCTGGCCGCGCAGGTGAAGGACGTGGTGGAGCGCTGCATGGTGGACACCAGCGGCGCGTGGGAGCTGGGCTCGGACGGCACGTGGCGGCGGAGAGTCGCCGCCACGCCCAACGACAAGCGCTCCGCCCAGGGGGAGCTCATGGAGCGCGCCATCCGCATGGTGCAGATGCAGAGCGGGCGCCCCGTGGCCTGAAGGCCCCCACCGGCTCCCATCGGGAACCCTCAGCCCCGCTCGCCCAGGGCGCTGCGCGCGGCGTCCTCGCGGCGGTGGGCCTCCACCTCCGGGACCTCCTCCCAGCGGATCCACCCGGCGCGCGCCGCGTGCCTCGCGGCGGCCACCGTGTCGTCCACGGCGACCAGCTCACTGCCCGCGTCGCGGATGTCCTTCGCGATGGCCGCCATCTCCTCGCCGCGCTTGGAGCGCCCCGGCACGTTGCGGATGTAGACGCAGCGGATGCGGCCCGGGTACTCGCGCACGATGGTGCGGTAGTGCTCCGCGTCCTCCTGGCCGCTGTCCCCAATCAGCACGAAGGGCAGATGCGACAGCGTCTCCAGCACGCCGCGAATCTTGTCCAGCTTGTGCCCGTGCCCCCCGCCCGGCGCGAACCCATGCTTTGACAGGCCCCAGTCGCGCAAGAGCAGCGGGCCAATGGGGATGCGGTGCATGGCGAGGAACTCGTCCAGGTGCTCGTAGAGGTTCCACGGGCTGCTGGACACGTAGAAGATGGGGTTGTCCGCCCCGCCGCTCGCGCCCGCCTGGAGCGCCGCGTAGAACGCGTCCACGCCCGGGAAGGGCAGCCGCACCCGGTGCTCCGTGAGGAACAGCGCCCACGCGCGCTTGAGCGGATCCGTCACCCCCGTGGCGATGACCGTGTCGTCGATGTCGCTGATGACGCCCAACTCCGCGCTCGTCCCCGCCACCCGCACCGGCGCGGTCACGCGCGGCACGCCTTCGGCCTCTGGCGACAGGAGCTCCAGCTCCACCATGTGCCAGCCGGAGCGCACGCCTTCGGGAGGCGGCACCCACAGTTCCAGGAAGCCCTCCTCGTCCGTCACGCCCTCCCAGCGCTTGTCCCCCCAGCGCACCGCCACGTGCGCGCTGGAAATCTCGCGCGTCATGTAGCGCTTGTAGGAGGCCACGGCGCTGCTCCACAGCGTGTGGCGCTGGCGCTGGGGCGTCACCTTGCGCTCCTCCAGCACGCGCGCCTTGATGACCACGCGCTCCGGGGTGCCGTAGCCCCGGTACGGCAGGATGCGCAGCGGCGGGGCGATGCCCAGCCCCTTGCGCACGCGGCGGCTCAGCACGTCGTAGTGGGCATCCGCCTTGACGGCGAAACGGAACAGCAGCGGGTACAGGTCGGGCATGGCGGGTGCGCGAGTCTACCGTCCCCTCCGTCAATCGTGGCGGCCCAACGTCCGGTCCAGGTTGTATGCGGCGCTGATGAGCGACAGGTGCGTCAGCGCCTGCGGGAAGTTGCCCATCGCCTCGCCGGACATGCCCGTCTGCTCCGCGTACAGCCCCAGGTGGTTCGCGTAGCCCTGCATCCGCTCGAAGATGAGCCGCGCCTCGTCCAAGAGGTCCGGCCGCACCGTGCTCGCGCGCGTCATCGCCTCCACCAGCCAGAAGCTGCACAGGTTGAAGGTGCCTTCGCTGCCTTCAATCCCATCCAGCTTCTCTTCCGTGTCGTAGCGGAACACCAGGCCGTCCGACGTCAGGCCCCCCTCGCGCGGCGCCTTGCGGATGACGTCCAGCGTGGAGAGCATCCGCGGATCCACCGGCGACAGGAAGAACACCAGCGGCATCAGCAGGTTCGCCGCGTCCAGCGCGTCGTGCCCGTAGGCCTGGATGAAGGCGCCCTTCTCCTGGCACCAGCCCTTCTCCATGATCTCCTCGAAGATGGCGTCGCGCGTCTTCAGCCACTTCGCCCGGTCCGCCGGCAGGCTGCGCTTGTCCGCGAGCCGGATGGCCCGGTCCAACGCCACCCAGCACATCAGCTTCGAATAGACGAACTGCCGGCGCGGGCCGCGGATCTCCCAGATGCCCTCGTCCTCCATCTGCCAGTGGTCGCACACCCAATCCACCAGCCGCCGCAGGTGCCGCCAGAAGTCATACGAGATGGGCGCCGCATACTTGTTGGACAGGTACACGGAGTCCATCAGCTCCCCGTAGATGTCCAGCTGGAGCTGGTTCGCCGCCGCGTTGCCAATGCGCACCGGCCGCGCGCCGCCGTAGCCGCGCAGGTGCTGCAACTGCTGCTCGTCCGGTACCCGGGTGCCGTCCAGGCGGAACATCAGGGGCAGCGGCCCGTCCCCGTTCTCCGCGCAGCGCGCCTCCACCCAGCGCATGAACGCGGCGGCCTCCTCGTTGAAGCCGATGCGGATGAACGCGTAGACGGTGAAGGCCGCGTCGCGCAGCCAGCAGAAGCGGTAGTCCCAGTTGCGCGTGCCGCCGGGGGACTCCGGCAGGCTGCACGTGGGCGCCGCGATGATGGCTCCGGACGGCTCGAAGGTCATCAGCTTCAGGGCCAGCGCCGAGCGCTGCACCATCTCCCGCCACCGCCCCGTGTACTTGCACCTGGACAGCCAGTGGCGCCAGTAGTCCACCGTGTCGCGGAAGAGCTTCTCCGCGGAGTCGTGCGTGTGCAGGTGGTGGTGGCAGCCCTCCACGCCGCCCTCGCGCAGGGTGAAGACCGCGGACTGGCTCTCCTGCAGCGTGAAGTGCGCGACGACGCCGTTCTTCTCCTGCTTCAGGGGAATGGGCGTCACCAGCTGCATGCTCAGGCCCTTGGAGACAAAGGCCGCGCCGCCCTTCACCACGTGCGTCTCGTGCTCGTCCCGGGCGTAGTTGAACGCCGGGAAGCACTCCATGCGGAAGGACATCTCCCCGCGCACCACGCGGATGCGCCGCAGCACCTCGCGCCCCTCCGCCCTCGCGCCCTTCCCCAGGGGCATCAGGTCGATGAGCTCTCCCACGCCGTTCGGCGTGTAGAAGCGCGTCACCAGCACGTTGGTGTCCGGCCAGTAGAACTGCCGCTTCATCACCCCGTCCGGCTCCGGGGACACGCGCCAGTACCCGCCCCTCTCCGGGTCCAGCAGCGCCGCGAAGAGGCTGGGGCTGTCGAAGTGCGGGTAGCACAGCCAGTCGATGGTGCCCTCGTTGCCCACCAGCGCCACCGTGCGCAGGTCGCCGATGATGCCGTGGTCCTCGATGGCGATGCCGCCCTTCAGGTCCGAGTGATGCGGGTTCACCGGGCATGCTCCTGGAATGAGATGACGTGCTTGATGCCGCCCTTCGCCTCCACCACCTTCGCGAACTCCGACGGCGGGTGGCGCTGGGTGATGAGCGCCTCCAGCCTCCCCGGCCACTTCGCGCGGAAGCGGGCCAGGTCCTCCAGCGCCTCACGGAAGTCGCTGTCCGACGCGTTCACCGTGCCGAACATCACCCGGTTGCCCAGGACGAGCTGCCCCAGCACCTGGTCACCTTGCAGCTCCAGCGGCTCCTCGCGTCCGGGCACGCCGGTGAAGATGAGCACGCCGTTCTCCTCCAGCACCTGGAGCGAGTCGAAGGCCACCTTGGACGCCCCCGTCGCCTCGTAGATGATGCCCACGCCGCCCAGCTGCTTCTTCAACGCCTCCACCGTCACCTCCTTGCTGGAGATGTACGGCGCGCCCACCGCCTCGGACGCGGCGGCCTTCTCATTGGGCTTGGGGCTGCGCGAGTACACCGTCACGTCGAAGCCCGCGCGCATCAGCGCCATGGCGCCCAGCTGCGCCACCGGCCCCGCGCCCAGCACCAGCGCCTTGCCGGGGTTCACCTTCCACGGCAGGCGGGACTGGATGTGCGCCACCTCGCGCAGGCCCTTCTCCGCGATGGTGAGCGGCTCGGTGAGCACGGCCACGCCGCGCAGGGAGTCCTCCGCCTTGTGCAGGTAGGCCGCGTCCTCCACGAAGTGCTCCGAGCAGAAGCCGTGCGCGCCCTGGATGCCGCGCTCCGTGTAGTCCCCCGTCACGCAGAAGTCCGGGTGGCCGTGGTTGCACGCCGGGCAGTGCGCGTGCGGGCAGGGCCGGCGCACCCGGGGCACCACCAGGTCCCCCGGCCTCAGCCCCTGCACGTGCGCGCCCACCTCCATCACCTCGCCCAGGCACTCGTGGCCGAGGATGAGGTGGTCCTCCCCCTTCGGCGCCGCGCCGTGCTGGCCCTTGAGGATTTCCTGGTCGGTGCCGCACACGCCCACCTCCAGCGTGCGCACCTTGACCTGGGTGGGCGAGTGCAGCCGCGGTTCGGGAACGTCGAGGACGCGCACCTCGCGCGAGGGGAACATGACGGCCACGGCCTTCATGGGATGGAGACTCCTTCCGGGCGAAGTGCTGAATGTCCCTGGACAAGGGGTGCGGACTTGGACGCCATGTCGCAAGTGCCCGCCCGCCTGCCTGGAGGTCGACACTCGCGGGCGCGCGGGTCTATAGAAACAGGCCGTGCGTGCGCCCCCCGCCTACCGACGCAGCCGCGCCACCGCCATCGGTGCCACGGCCTTCCTGATGCTCGCCCTGCCCTTCCTGGTGCTGGGGGTGTTCTTCCTCGGCCAGAACGCGCGCATGGACCTGAGATGCGAACCCCAGGGCCCGTGCGTCCTCAGCCGCTCCAGCTGGCTGGGCCAGGAGGAGGTGGGCCGCTACGCGCCCGGGGACATCCAGGGCGTGGAGGTGGCCCGCAGCCGCAGCACCCGCAAGGGCGCGGCGCCCATCTTCCGGCCCCAGCTGCAGACGACCTCCGGCGTCCAGCCGCTCGCCTACCAGTGGACGCAGGAGGAGCCGGAGGCCCAGGCCTTCGCGGACACCGTGCGGCGCTACCTCACGGGTCCCCGCACGGACGCACTCGCGGTGTTCCAGGACGACCGCAAGGCCTCGCTGCGCGTGGGCGGCGCCTTCTTTGGCGTGGGCCTGGGCGTGCTCGCCCTGAGCCTGTGGCTGCTCTCCCGCACGCTGGCGCACCGCAAGGCGGAGCGGGCCGCCGTCTCCTGACGGACGACAGAGCGCGTCGAAAAGCAGCCGGACGGGCGCCGCGGACTTCACTTCCTGTCCTACAGTGAAAGGCGCCTGCCCGCTTCCAGGCCCCTCCTGTGCGACCGCGGGGCAGGTGAATAGGTTGTGGCGAATGTTTCGACGCCTCATCGAGCGGATGCGGGGCCTGCGCCGGGCGGCGCCCTCATTCCTGCGGCCCGCGAACGTGGAAGCGGACCGGGCGAAGATCTCCATCGCCCGGCTGGACCACCACTACGCCAACAAGGTCGTGGCGCTGAAGGACGTGAACCTCAACGTCCGCTCGGGTGAGTTCGTCTGCCTGCTCGGCCCCTCCGGCTGTGGCAAGTCCACGCTGCTCTACGCGCTCGCCGGCCACGTGGTGCCCACCGGTGGCCGCGTGGCCATTGACGGCAAGCCCATCCACGGGCCCGGGCCGGACCGGCTGCTCATGTTCCAGGAGGCCGCGCTGTTCCCGTGGCTCACCGTGCGCGGCAACATCACCTTCGCGCTGGGCGCCCGGGGCGTGCCCCGCGCCGAGCGCCGCGAGCGGGCGAACACCTTCATCCAGCGCGTGCGCCTGGAGGGCTTCGAGGACACGCTGCCCCACCAGCTCTCCGGCGGCATGAAGATGCGCGCCAGCCTGGCCCGGGCGCTCGCGGTGGACCCCACCGTGCTCTTGATGGACGAGCCCTTCGGCGCGCTGGATGCACAGACGCGCGTGCACATGCAGGAGATGTTGCAGGCCATCTGGCTGCGCTCCGGCAAGACGGTGGTGTTCGTCACCCACGACGTGCAGGAGGCGCTGATGCTGGGCACCCGCGTGGTGCTGATGGCGCCCCGGCCGGGCCGCGTGGTGGAGGACCTGGAGATCCACCTGCCCATGCCGCGCTCGCTGGAGGACCCATCCCTGGACGCCATGGCGCGCGACATCCGCCACCGCCTGCGCGCCTCGGAGGACAACGCGCTGGAGGCGCCGCCCCTGGAGCCCGTGCAGCGCCGCACGCGCACGCCGTCCAGCCTGCCTCGCCCAAGCGTCGTGAGCAGCCGTTAGAGGGGACATCCGCCATGCTGAAATGGGCGCAGAAGCTGGGGATGATCGCGCTGCTCTTCGCGCTCTGGGAGGGGCTGTCGCGCTCCGGCGTGTGGAACAAGCACCTGTTCCCCGGGCCGCTGGAGGTGGTCCAGGCGCTCATCGCCATGGCCCGCGACGGGCAGCTGGGCGGCGCCACGCTGCGCTCGCTGGGCCGGCTGACGCGCGCCTACCTCATGTCGGTGGCCATCGGCGTCCCGCTGGGGCTGTGCATCGCGCGGCTGGCCTTCTTCCGCAACGCGGTGAAGCCGGTGGTGATGGGCCTGCAAGCCCTGCCCTCCATCTGCTGGCTGCCGCTGGCCCTGCTGTGGTTCGGCCTCAACGACAGCGCCATCCTCTTCGTGGTGGTGATGGGCAGCGTGCTGGGCATCGCCATCGCCACCGAGGACGCGGTCAACGGCCTGGACCCGCAGCTGTCCCGCGTGGCCAGCACCCTGGGCGTGCGGGGCCTGCGCTTCTACTTCGGCGTGCTCCTGCCCGGCGCGCTGCCCGGCATCGTCACCGGCCTCAAGCTGGGGTGGAGCTTCGCGTGGCGCGCGCTGCTCGCGGGCGAGCTGCTCTTCGTCTCCGGCGGCCTGGGCCAGCTGCTCACCATGGGCCGCGAACTGATGGACGTGTCCCAGGTGATGGCGGTGATGCTGGCCATCATCCTCATTGGCATCACGGTGGACCGCGTCCTCTTCCAGACGGTGGAGACGCGCCTGCGGCGCCGGTGGGGCCTGACGGCGTCCGTGTGAGCCCAAAGACGCTTCCGCACCCACGGGCATTGATAACAGGTGGGGAATCTCCAATAGCGTGACGCACCATGGCTTCCGCGCGTCCGCTGTCCCTGCTCCTCGGTGTCTGCGCCGTCCTCCTGACGGGTGTCACGTCCTGCAAGAAGGACACGCCCTCCGGCGCCAACGCGCCCCTGCGCGTGGCCTTCTTCCCCAACATCACGCACGCGCAGGCGCTGGTGGCGAACGCGGAGGGGCTCTTCGGCTCTCAGCCCGGCATGGGCCACGTGGAGGTGCGACAGTTCAACGCGGGCCCCGCGGCCATGGAGGCGCTGGTGGCGGGCTCCGTGGACGTGGCCTACGTGGGCCCGGGCCCCGCCATCAACACGTACCTCAAGGCCGGCAAGGAGCTGCGCATCATCGCGGGCGCGGTGAACGACGGCGCGGTGCTGGTGGTGAAGAACGTGAAGACGGCCGCGGAGCTCAAGGGCAAGAAGCTGGCGACCCCACAACTTGGCAACACCCAGGACATCGCCCTGCGCCACTGGTTGAAGGCCCAGAAGCTGAGCATCGCCACGGACGCGGGCGGCGACGTGCAGGTGATTCCCATCAGCAACCCGGACATCCTGGCCCAGTACCTCCAGGGCGCCATCGAAGGAGCGTGGGTGCCCGAGCCCTGGGGCGCGCGCATGCTCGCCGAAGGGGGCGGTCACATCCTGGTGGACGAGCGCGACCTCTGGCCGGACAAGCGCTTCCCCACCACGGTGGTGGTGACGACGAAGAAGGTGCTGGAGACGCAGCGCCCGCGCATCGCGGCGCTCCTGGGCATCCACGTGCGGCTCACCGAGCGCTGGCGCGCGGACCCGGCGGCCTTCGCCACGTCCGTCAACGCCGCCTTCGGCCAGCTCACGCGCAAGCCCCTTCCGGCGCCCGTGCTCCAGGACGCGTTCTCCCGCCTGGAGCCGAGCCTGGACCCGGTTCCCGCCGCGCTGAAGACGTCCGCCGAGCACGCGAAGTCACTGGGCTTCATCCCCAGTGACGACGTCGCGGGGCTCGTGGACCTGAGCGTCCTGGACGAGGTGCGCGGCGGCGCGAAGCCGAACTAGTCCTGCTTCTCCCCCTGGAGGGACAGGGCCACGTTGTCCGTCTCATCCACCTGGTAGAGGGCCAGGACCTGCTGCCCCTTCTCCGGTTGCTTGTAGATGGTCAGGTTGGTCATGTCCAAGGGCACCACCGGCCCGGTCACGTCCTTCACGTACAGGGTCATTCCGGATCGCTTCACCACCGGCCCGCTGACCTGACGCATCTTGTCCGGGTCCGGGGTGATTTGCCGCACGGACTGGCCCGGGGAGACGAGGTCCGGCGACGTGGTGGGGACCGTGCTCACGACGTTCGAGGGGCTGGTGCTCGCCGGTTCGGTGTACTGCGACGTGTTGGCGGGGCCGTCAGCGGCCTTGCCGACCTGGGGTTCACGCGCCAGGGCGGGACCCGCGCACAACAAGAGGCCGAGCGTCGGCGCGGTCCACGCCATGGCTCGCCAACGTCTGGGGAATCCGTGCATCATGGTGACACCTCCCGTGTCACGGGGGCGCTGCCCCCGGGCTCAGGCTCAAACGTAGGGTGGGCAGCACTGAATGTTCAGCGGCGGAACACGGGCCGTGCGTGAGGCAGCTTCCCCACAGTAGGGTGGCGCGCACGCGAGCCAAGGACCGCTCGCATACGAATACGAGGCACCTTTGGCTGGACGCACCGACGAGCAGCACCGCATCGCACTCTTCATCGACTTCGAGAACCTGGTCACCAACACCGGCATCAGCGCCAACAACTTCGACCTGCAGCCCGCCCTGGACCAGCTCCTGGAGCAGGGCAAGGTCGTCTTCCGCCGCGCGTACTGCAACTGGTCGCGCTTCGAGGACGCGAAGCAGCGCCTGCACGACGTGGGCGTGGAGCTGGTGGACGTGCCCCCCTCCACCCGCGCTGGCAAGAACAGCGCGGACATGCGCCTGGTCATCGACGCGCTGGAGCTGTGCTACGCGCGCGAGCAGATCGACACCTTCGTCATCGCCTCCGGCGACAGCGACTTCTGCCCCCTGGCGTACAAGTTGCGTGAAAACGGCCGCACCGTCATTGGCCTGGCCGTGCGCGAGGCCAGCTCCCAGATGTTCGTGCGGGCGTGCGACCAGTTCATCTACATGAAGCCCAAGCACCGGGGCGAGTCCTCGCACAAGGACAAGGACCACGGCGGCCGGGGCGGAAAGGGCGACGAGGGCAAGGGCGGCAAGCGGGGCGGGAAGGGCCACGACAAGGGCCACGACGCCAAGGGCGGCAAGGAAGGCGCCGAGTCCAAGGGCGGCAAGCCCAAGGCGGAGGTGCCCGCCGTCGCGCGCGAGGTGGTGCAGAGCCTGCTGCGCCGGGCAACGGGCCCGCTCAACCCGTCGCTCGTCAAGGAGACCATCGTCCGCAAGGAGCCCGACTTCGACGAGCGCGACCACGGCTTCTCCACCTTCGCGCGCCTCCTGGAGGCGCTGGAGCAGGAGGGGCTCCTGCGCCGCATCCAGCAGGGGCGCCAGGGCTACATCGTGGGCCCGGACTCGGACTTCGGCGCTCCCGCGCGTGAGGTCAAGGGCGGCAAGGGGCGCCACGCCAAGGCGCCCGCCCCGGTGGAGGAGGAGGAAGAGGAGCTGGAGTCCTATCCGGACCCGGACGACGAGGGGCTCTAAGGCCCCCCGCCCGTGAGTCCACTACGCCGTGCGCGGCGTGGTGGACTCGCAGAGGTGCTCCAGGAACTCCGGCAGCAGGCGGGCGGACATCACCCACAGCTTGCCGTCGCCCAGGTCCGCCAGGGACACGCGCTCCGCGTACTCCACGCAGGTGGCCTCCACGTAGTGGACGAACACCTTGCGGTCGCGCGCGCGGTACCACTCCGCCGCGCGGCCCAGGAGCGCCACGAACGCGTCCTGCACCTCCGGCCGCGCGTCGTCCTCCAGCGGCACCAGGCGCACGCCGTCCAGCACGTTGAAGAGGTTCAAGCCCGGCTGCGCGGACTCGAACACCGCGAAGGCCACGGCGCGGCCTTCATGACGGGCCACCACCAGCTCGCGCTCGCGAGACAGGCCCGCGTCACCCCAGCCGGTGCGCGTGGTCTCCAGGTCGAAGCGCTCCGGCACCAGGTCCAGCGCTTCTCTGTAGGCCTCCGGGCGGGTGCCGGCCACGCGGGCGAAGAAGCTGGCGCGCTCCTCCTGGGTGGCCGCGCCCAGGGTGATGTTCGCGGGCTGCGTCCAGGTGCTGTCCACCTCGCCCTCCATCAGGCGGAAGGGCACCAGGCACGTCTGGCCGGTGTGCGCGTACCAGGTGGCGAAGTCGAACTTCGTGTAGCGCACCCAGCGCACGTTCGCCTCGCAGTAGGCGAAGAACCACTTCACCTCCGGGTCCGCCTGGGTGGGCTCGTAGCCGCGCAGGTAGATGTCGCGCAGGGCCTCGCGCGCGGTGGAGCGGCTGCCCGGGGGCTGGTGCCGCGCCAGCTGGTGCGCCATCCAGCTGCCCGCGTAGGGCTTGAGCACGGACAGCGTGGCCTCCATGCCCTCCTCCGCGGGGCGCACCACGCGGTAGCCCAGGAGCGGCGCCTCCTGGAGCTTGTCCTGCGTGCGGGAAAACTGGTCGCGCAGGCTGACGAACTTCTCCGGCTCCTTGCCCGGGAGGCGGAAGTAGCCGGAGCGCTCGAAGAGCTTCCAGGTGGCGTCGTTCCAGTCGCCCTCCACCTGGGTGGTGGGGTGGGCCTGGGCCTCCACCAGCGCGCGCCACGCGCGGGCCCCTTCGGCGTCCAGGGGCCGGACGCTCACGCCGCAGCGGCGGCCGTGGGGCGTGCTGGAGATGTTGCGCACCTCCGCGCGCAGGCGCACCGGCGCGTGGCCCTCCAGCCCGACCTCCATCACCGGCAGGCGCAGGCCCGGGTACATCAGGTCCTCGCCGGGCTCCGTGAGGAAGGACAGGCCTTCGTAGGAGACATCCAGCAGGCCGCGGTGCACGTGCACCTGGGGCCAGAGCGGGTGGTCGAACTCCACCGTGCAGGACGCGTGGGCCTGCGTGCGGCGCAGCCAGCGGTGGCGGAAGCGCACCAGCGACGTGGGCGCCGGCATCAGCAGCAGCCCACCCTCCACGCGCGCGCCGTCCACCTGGAAGTGCACCACGCTGGAGTAGCCGAACGCCTCCAGGGTGAGGGGCCCGGGGGGAAGCACGCCGTGCAGCTGCCAGCCGAACGCGTCCTGGAGCGGCTCGAAGAAGGCGCAGGTGACCTCCGCCACGGTCTGGCCATCGCGCGAGCGCAGCACGCCGCGGGCCTGGCGGGACGCGAGCGCTTCGCAGATGCGCGTGACGCGGTCCGCGTGGTCGATCTGCTCGCGCCACACCGGCCGCGTCTCCGGCGTGAGCAGGAGGCCGTTGTCACGCAGCGACTCCAGGAGGCCCACGATGCGGCGGCCCGCGTCCAGCGGCGGCGCGACGAAGCGCAGGCTCACCTCCGGGCGCATGGCGTTGACGCCAATCACTTCCGCGTCCAGCGCGGTGGCCCACCGCTCGCCCTCACCCACCACCACGGACGCGGCCTGTCCCTTGCGGGGGACCGCGCGCGACTTCAGGTGGAGCGTCAGGTGCTCCAGCGACAGCTGCACCAGACGACCGGGAGAGAAGTCCGCGCCAAACGAGGCCGCCGCGCTGAGCTCGGTTCCCACCCGGTATCCGAGGAGGGCTTCGCGGCCGGCCGGCGCGTCGTGGGTGTCAGTGTGCATGCGGGGGCTCCCTGATGTCCTACGGGGCATGATCTTACGACGTCCGAAGAAACTGTGCTGTCCCCAGTTACGCGTGACCCGGGGAACTCGGATTCCCACAGAGTGGAGATCCTTCATCCCTTGTGCACTTAGACCTTCGGGCTGGATTGGCGGCCACGCATTGGACTGTCGCGAATTGGTTTCTCACGAGTCGGGGATTTCCTTTACGGACAGGCGCATGGCCTTCCAAGACAGGTTCAGCTCTGTCCCTCCCCTCGGGTCGTGCGGACCCCGGAAACACAGGGTGATTCCGACACATGGAACACGAGGGACATGTCGCATGTCTACTGGTGACACATGACTTGCCTTGGGGGGATGGAGGCCGGTGCGACACACGTCGGGGATGACTCGCCTCCCCGTGAAGCGTTATCCCCCCGAGCACGCCATGTCCTCCGCCCTGTCCACCCTCTGTCTCCACTGCGGCATGTGCTGTGACGGCACCCTCTTCACCCAGGTGCCGCTCAAGCCCCCCGAGGCGGAAGCCCTGCGCCAGCGAGGCCTGTCGCTGGCGGTGAAGGAGGACGGCACGGCGGTGCTGCCCCAGCGCTGCGCCGCCCTGGAGGGCCTGTGTTGCACGGTCTATGAGGAGCGTCCGGAGGCCTGCCGCCGCTACCGCTGCCAGTTGTTCAACGCGCTGGCGGAGGGAGAGGTGTCCCTGGAGGAGGCCAAGGGCGTCGTGGACACCGCGCACGCCAAGGTGGACGCGGTGGTGCGCGGTGTGGGTTCCGCTGAGGGCGGAAGGGGCCCCGCGATGCGTCAGGCCCGGGTGGCCGCGGCCTCGCTGACCTTGGCTCCTGAGACGCGAGAATCCCTGGCGCACGCGGAGGTGTATCTGGACCAGCACTTCCGGGGCCGCTTCCGCCGCTCGGGCGGCTAGCGTGGAGGGGTCCTGTTTCCCGACCGAGGTCCTGCTCCCGTGAAGACGTCCCTGCTGGCCGTGTTGTCGTCCGCCGCCCTGTTCGCTGGTGTGCCTGCCTCCGCGCAGAACAGTGAGTTCGTGAAGTCCGCGCAGGTGGACCTGGACGGGGACGGCAAGCCGGAGGCGGTGTCGCTCACGCCGGGGAAGGACGGCAAGTTCACGTTGAAGGTGGGCGGCGCGACGTCGAACGGCGATGCGTCCGGCAACGAAGTGCCTGGCTTCCAGGTGGTGGACCTGGACACGGGCGACAAGTGGAAGGAGCTGCTGGTCCAGACGCTGGGGGGGATGGACGACGGCCACCGCTACTTCGTCTACGGCTACGACGGCAAGGCGGTGAAGCTGCTGGGGGACGTGCACGCGCTGACGGAGGCGAAGGGCAACGGCATCGTCCTGGTCGATCGGTGGATGGGCTTCTGGCAGAAGCGGGACAAGTACACGCTGGACCGCAAGGCGTGGAAGCTGGTGCACGTGCCGCAGGAGTTGTACGCGGTGACGATCGCGCCGGGCGAAGAGGTCACGGCCACGGTGAAGAAGTCCTTCCCGCTGACGCAGGGCCGCACGGGCTCCGCGGTGGTGGCCACGACGGCGCAGGGCACGAAGGTGAAGGTGCTGGCCGCGAGCGTCCCCGCGAAGGGAGAGGTCCTGTACCTGGTGAGGTCCTCCACGGGGCTGCTGGGCTGGGTGCCCGGCAACGTCCTGGTGGAGTCCACGGAGGGGTTGCCGCTGGCGGGGTGAGTCGCGTCGCGGCGGCCGCTATTTCGACATGAGGTCAGCGGTCCGTCGCGCCCAATCCACCTTCTCCCTGACGAGGAACGCCGCGAAGTCGGAGACGCTTCGTTCCTGGAGGAGACGGTCGGCGGTCTGTTCAATGAGCTTCCCCAGGTCATTGGGTTCATTGACATACCTGACGCCGAGTGCCGGATAGGCGCCTTGGTACTCCACCCGGATGAGGGAGAGTTCCACGCCCCTCAGTTGATCCTTCAGCTCGGCGTGCAATCCCTGGACAAGCCACTGAAGCATCGCGACAGCGAACTCATGTTTGTCCGGACACGCTGTGAGCATTCCAAGACTTGAGGGTTCGATGATTTGGTAACCCTTGCTCTCGACGGACTCCGCTTGCATCTGGAACCTCCCGGGGCGGGGTGAGCTACTCTGCCTCAGACGAATCAGGCATGAGGATGATGTTGCGTGCTCCGCGCTTGAATCCAGGCCTTTCTCATCTCTGCGAACATCGTGGCGTTATCCGTCGCGCTTCAGATGAGCCGTGTCAGCGGACTCACGCGCTCTCCACCCCGCACGGGTTCCGCGGTGTTGGCCACGACGGCGCAGGGCTCCAAGGTGCAGGTGCTGGTCGCCTGGACCGCGTCCCAGGAATGAGGGTCCTGGGACGCGACGAAGTAGCCCGCTCCGCGTGACACAACACAGAGCTTCCTTCGACGACTACTCCTCCGGTCCCGGAAGCTCCGAAGGTGGCCCGCGCCGTCACACGCGGGCCAGTCGAATTCGCAGCCCCAGATGTCTCCAGCTGATTTCGCGCTCATCTGGAGCCCCCAGGGTACATGCAGGTGCCCGTACCTCAGCCTTCGCGAAATTCCATCATCCAGTTCACAAGTCCATCGAGCAATGGAACCAGGCCATTTGCCTGCAACCCTTCATGATGTTGACACAGCACTTGCTGACCGGTCGCGATGCTGAGGCTCTCCATGTCACAGAACCCCTCCTCCCAAAGAGAGACGCGTGCAATCGTCAGCTTGGACTCAAGGTCGATGTAGGCGCTCTCAGGCCCGCCCTCGAAGAACTTCACCTTGATTCCCCTGCTGACGAGCCTCTGCTCCTGTTCGGAGCACCAGGAGCGAAGAACGTCAATCAATCCCGACTTCATGGGCTCCAACCCTCAGAGTTTCGTTGCCGCGTGGGAGATGTTCTCGGCATCTGGAATCACGGGGAGGGGCAGGCCTTTCTTCGCGGCAAGCCGTCCTTCGAGTGACTGAGGTCCAACAATCTTCGCCCACGCTTGCTGTGTGGGCTTGACGGTGGACATGGGCACGTCGAACTCGACGTAGAACGCACCCGGCTTCGCCTGGCTCATGAATGCCTCCGGCTTCGCAGGGTAGGCGACGTGGGTCGTTCCCGTGAAGCTCTGCTGAACCTTGCCCGTCGCCTGCATGGCCTTGTACTCCACCTCGGACATCCACCGGCTGACACGAACCATTCCCGGCGCCGGATCACCCGGCGGAGTTCCGCCTGTGATCGTGCTGGTGTTGTGGACCCAGGTCCCCAGCGTGCCGACGAAGTAGGTGTGAGCCTGCTCGACCGCCAGGTTGTAGACCGTCTCCGGCTCCGCGGACAGGGAGAGGCCCTGGACCCGGACGGGCGTTCCATCCGCCGTCACGAGCGCATCCCCTGCCTCCAGGTACTGTGCTTCGGTCCAGCCCCGGCCCTGCACCCAGAAGGGGTGCTCGGCCGTCGTGCCCAGCGTCTCCACCGTTCCGTCCGCGGCCACCACCTCCACCCGCAGCACCGCCCGGTGCGGCTTGATGAAGGTGCGCGTCACCGGGTGCCAGCCAGGAGCCTGGGTTTCCTCGTCCCAGGCCCACACCATGTCACCCACCGCTATCTCTTCGATGGGACGCGGTCCTTCCGCCGTCAGCACCACGGTGCCCGCGACGAAGCAACCGCCGCCGAGGACCGATTTGGTGACCGTCGTGCTGGTCTTGGTGGCGGCCAGCTGGGAGGCGATCTGGTTCACCGGAGCAAGCTCCGCGCTCAGCGCACTGGCGGTCTGCCCCATCCGTCCCAACACCATGGCCGCCAGCAGCTGCGTGGACCCGCTCAGCGCCCGGTCGTAGCTCCCCTCCATGAAGCCGGAGGTCGCGTTGTAGCTGGCGTTGCCCACGTCCAGCACGCTCTGCACCAGGAACATGGACACCACGTTTGCGCCATTGGCCACGCCCAGGACACCGGCGACGGTGGCCGTGCCGTAGTTGCCGTCCTGCCACGCCTGGACCATCTCCTGCTCGACCGCCGCGCCCTGCGCCAGCGCGGGACCCAGACAGTCCATGCCAGACTTCAAGCTCGCCGAGCACTTGCCCGTGGGGTCCGTGAAGCCCGTCGGGTTGCCGCGCGCGTATGAGTACAGGTTGCACTCGCTGGGGCTCGTCAGGCACATCTCCGGCGACTCCAGGAACAGGCCGTCCGGTGTGAGGAATTGGCCCAGCGTGGCGTCGTAGTCACGGACGCCCATGCGGATGACACCCAGGTCCGCGTCGTATCCCTTCTGCACGAACTCGATCGCGGGCGACACGTCCGGATGCGCCGCGCGGTTGCCGTAAGGCGACGCCACGAACGGCGCTCCCGCCGTGTCCGTCAGCAGCGTGCCCCGCGTGTCCGCCGCCAGCGGGCGGAACGTGCCCTGCTGGAGGACGCCCACCAGCTGACCCACGAAGTGCACCGGCAGCGTGAGGCCCGTCGCGTCCAGGTACTCGCCCGCCTCCAGGTACGCGGCCACCGGTACCCCGCCCTCGCGTTTGAGGATGCGCTGGCCCGTCTCGTCGTAGAGGAAGCGCCACTGCTTCGTGCCACGCGTCGCCGTGGCCACGTGCCCGTTGGGTCCGTACGTGAGCTCCAGGTCCCCCTTCGTCACCGTCCGGCCCAGCGCATCGAACGTGTACGTGACGTTGCCCGCGGTGAGCGTGCTGCCCGCGCGCGTCACCGCGCGCGACGTGCCGTTCTCCTCGATGGACGTGGGCAAGCCTTCAGGCGCATAGCCATACACGTAGCTGTCGTGCGCGTCCTGCGCCTGCGTGAGGAAACCCTGCGCGGAGTACGTGTAGTCGCGCTGCCACGCCTGCGCGCCCACCGTGAAGTCCTCGGACTCCACCAGGCCCCGGGCGTTGAACCGCTGCGCCGTGGTGGCGCTCCACGTGGGCGTGGACTGCGTCCGCGTGATGCGGCTTCGCGTGAGGGGGTCGTAGCCGAAGCCCACGTGCGTCCCGCCGGTGAAGTCCACCGACGACACCCGCCCTTCGCCGTCATACGCCAGCGATGCCCACGGCGCCGGGGCCGTGCTGCTCGTCCCCAGCCACGCCTCATGCAGCCGTCCGTACGCGTCCAGCTTGTAGGCTTGCGTGTCGGACGACAGCACGGTGCCGCTCGCATCCTTCAGCACCGTGGTGCTGCTGGAGACGTCTCCCACGTCGTTGTACGCAAGCTGCGTCTGGACCGTGCGCCAACCTGTCAACTCCAGCGTCCGCGACGTCAGCTTGCCGTCCTCGCGGTATGCGAAGGTCTTCAGGTAGCCCTCGCCCGACACCGCCGTGAGGAAGCCCTTCTGGTCGCCCGTGGGCCCATGCGTGGGCGAAGCGCCGTCGTGGTAGTAGCGGTACACCTGCGGATTGCCACCGGCCGTCAGGCTGTGCGTCTCCGTGGAGGGACGGCCCAGCGTGTCGTACGCGAACGTCACCTGGCGCTGCACCGCGCCCGCCGGAGAGACGAAGCGCTTCTGGGTGAGCCGGCCCTTCGTCGCGTCGTAGCTGTACTCCACCGTGGCGATGTCCTGACGCACCAGCTTGCTCACGCGGCCGTGGCCGTCGTAGTGCACGCGGTGGGTCGCGCCGTCCGGCATGACCACCTCGCGCAGCCGCCCGGAGGCGTCGTAGTGGTAGCCGTAGCGCGTGTGGGCCTCGTCCTCCTGGATGAGCACGCGCTTCGCCGCGTCCAGCGTACGGCTCGCGGTGAACGTGCCGTTCTCCACGGCCGTCTGGGTCAGCACCCCCGCGTCGAAGCCCAGGCTCGTGGCCACCTGCTTCTCCACGCCCTCGTGGAAGGCCGTGGTGGTGGCCGCGTCATGACCGAAGGCGGACGCGCTCTGGAACGCCACCTGCCGGCCGCCCGCCAGCAGCGCCGCGTAGTCCATGGCCAGCATGTTCGTCGCCGGCCCCACCGCGGGGCGCAGCAGCGTGCGCAATTCCATGCGCGCGCCGTCCTTGCGGCTCAGGCTGTCGAAGGTCCAGCCCTCAGGAATCCGGTGGGCCGACGTGAGGGCATCCCCCGACGCCGTCACGTACTCGATGGACTCCCGCACCGCGCCCTGCGCGCCGTCCACCAGCGTGGACAACTGGAAGGAACCGGGCATCGTGGCCGTGGCGTACTGATAGCCATACGTCTGCTTGGGATTGAGCTGCGACCCGCCCAGGCTGTCCCACTCCCGGCTCAGCCGCTCCTGTCCGTCATAGCGGAAGTAGCGCCGGTAGGGCGTCCCGCCCCGGTCCACCTCCAGCGTCAACACCGCGTCCGTCAGCGGATCGCGGTCCACCACCCGCGTCACCACGCCGTCCGGCGCATCCGTTCGATACAGCAGCCGCCGGCCCGCTTCCTGGTGGAAGGATGCCGTCCCCTTGCCCGGCTCGGAGATGGTGGCCAGCGACGCATCCGGGTTGTACGTCACCTCCTGCAACGTCAGCGTCTGTGTCCCCTCCACGCTGCGCACCGCCGTGACGAGTCCGCGCGAGTCGCGCTCCACCACGCCCTCGTGGACGAAGTTCATCCAGGGCTGCTGCACGTGCTGCCCCGTCAGCACCGTACGGCTCTCCAGGCAGTGCAGCGCCAGGCCCAGCCCGGACACCGACGCCCGCGTCCGCTCCGTGGTCAGCGTCCCCTGCGCCGTCGTCGTCACCATCCGCGATGGGCAGACGTCCGCCGTGTACGCCTCGTACTCGGTGGACTCCGACACCTGCTGGCTGTCCGTCGTGGACCGCCAGCCCTGCTCCTGCGCCTGCAACCGCTTCCACGGCACGCCCGCCAGCGACGCGTCCTCGTAGCGGCTCTTGGAGAACTGCTCCACTCGCGGCGCCTTGTCATCGCGCACGCGCGAGGACGAGAGCAGGCCCGCGTTGTCGTCGTCGTTGAGGAAGTGCATCTCCTCCCGCACGTGCGTGCTCTCGCGCGTCACCTCGCCGTAGCCCAGCAGGAACTTCCCCACCGAGTGCATCGCGGGCTGCGCGTAGCTGTACTGGTAGGTCCGGGTCTCCTGCCCGCTGGACTCCACGGTCAGGGTGTTCAGCACCGGCTGACGGGAGCCCTGCCTCGGGGCCACCGGGCTGCGGGCGTAGCTGAAGGTGAGCCGCGTCCCCATGCCGTCGTCCGCGGACTTCAGGAGCCCCGTGCCCGGAGTATCCAGCGCCACGGAGTGGGCGAGGCCGTTCTCCACGAAGAACAGCTCCGTGTTGCCCGTGCCCTCCAGGTCCTGCACCACCGGGAAGCTGGAGTTCCACGCCAGCAGTTCCAGCGCCGGGACCGGCACCTGCGTCAGGCGCGTCCCGTCGTTCACCAGCAGCAGCGCCCCGTAGTAGCTGCCAGCGATGACGTCCTGCAGGCCGTCGTTGTTGACGTCCGCGAAGCTCAGCTCGAAACCCGCCAGCGACACCGGCGTGCCGTCCGGGAAGCGCGCCTCGTAGATGTGCGGCTCCTCCTCGAACTGGAACTGGCCCTTGCCCTCGTAGACGAAGAGGTCGTTGTAGGAGCGCACCACCAGGTCCGCCACGCTGTCTCCGTTGAAGTCATGCACCCAGGTGACCTCGGGCGGGACCTGCAGGTTCAGCGTGCCCGTCAGCGAGACGGGCGCGAAGGCATACGCGGTGGCTGTGCTCTCGTTGGGCAGCACGCTGTAGCCGCCCGGATAGACGCTCAGCAGGTCCGGCCGCCGGTCCCGGTTCAGGTCCACCAGGCGGGTGTTGGGCCCCAGCTGCCATGCGTCGTACAGCCACCCCTGGTGCACGGCGTGCCCGTCCCGCTCGCACACCAGCATCTCCGTCTTCGACAGCCACGCGTTCCAGGAGAGCGACACCACCTGGTAGTCATCCTGCTCCGGCCGCATCTTCGCCAGCAGGCGGGGCGTGTTGAACGCGGAAGCATCCGGCCGGCACTCGAGGCGCGCGTCCACGGCAGCCGGAGGCAGCGCTTCGAAGGTGTAGCCGCCCGGATGCTGCCGGATGAGGCTGAAGTCCGTGCGGTTCTCCAGGTCCACCAGCCCGTCGTCCCCATCGTCCAGCGGCGTGGACTCGGAGGGCAGCGCCACCCCTTCGGAGTACGCCAGCATCACGTTGTCGAACTTGGGGATGAAGCGTGCCGCCGCCACCGGGAACAGGTTCTCGGCGTGCTCATACGTGTACGTCACCGCCGGGCTGGACTGGCCCGACGCATACGTCCGCTGCACGGACTCCAACTGGAAGCCGGGGCCCAGCGCGTCCGGGCGGTAGCTCAGCGCATGGCTCCAGCGCAGCCCGAACAGGCCCGTGCCTGCGTCCTTGCTGCGCGCCTCCACGCGCGACACGCGCCGGTCCAGCCGCAGCGCCTTGCCGGAGCGCCAGTCCACGAAGGGCGTCGACACGGTGTCGTAGACGAAGTCCACGCGCTGCTGGAAGTCGTCCCCCAGGCCGCCGTAGAGGGCGGCCGTCAGGAACAGGCGCCCGGAGGCGTTGGCGGTCCACTCCAGCTTCGTCTTGTGGCCGGTGGCGTCCACCACCTGCGTGAGGTGCCACGCATAGGTGCCTCGCGCCGTCTCGACTCGCGCGGTGCCACCGAACGTCCAGCGGCTGCCGTCCGGAAGCAGGGCCACCAGCGTGGTCCCCTGCTCCTCCATGCGCACGTGGCCCTTGAGGCCCACGGGGTACCACCGCCCGTCCGTGCCCTTCACCATGCGGCCCCAGGGCCCGGTGAGCTCATCGGTGGCGTAGTCCAGCTCGCCCAGGACGCGCGTGCGCGTCATGGACAGTGACACGCCCCAGCCCTGGCCCCACTCGCCAATGCCTCCCTCCGGCGAATAGGTGGGGAAGACCTGGGCCAGGAGCACACCGCGCTCCGTGGGCGCGGCGAACGTGGACGCCAGGCTGAAGCCGCCCCGGCTCACGTCCGCGGGCCCCAGCTCCGTGGCCGCGTACTGCCCCACCAGGCTTCCCCGCTTGGGGGCTTCCAACTGCGGCGCCTGGACCAATGCATCATTGAAGGGTTGGGCGAGCACCTGCCCGCACCACAACCCGGCAACCAAACCCCACACTTTTCGCATGGCGATGTCCCGACCCGAAGCTCGCGCCGCGGGTCTGCTTGTTTGAAGAAAAGACAGACATTGAAAAAGAGGCCCCGCCCGGGCTGCACCCACCGGGCGGGGCCATGACTGACTTCGCTGTCCTACGGACGGCCCGCTACTGGCAGCTCATCACGCCGTTCGGGACCGTGCCGGGAGCCTTCGGCTTCACTTCCACCTTGAAGACCATCAGCAGCTCGCTGGACTTCGCCAGCGGGTTGTTGGGATTGATGACGTCCGGCACCGAGGGCGGGTAGTTGGCCACGAGGGACTGCAGGTTCACGTGGTAGGTGGTGAAGGGAGACAGGCCCGAGGCAATCGAGGAGTTGGACAGGTAGTAGTCCAGCGGGCTCGCCGGCGGCAGCAACGCCAGGTCCTGTGTCGTGCCGAACATCAACTGCACCGGGGGACCGAGGTAGTCCGCGTTGCCGAAGTCATACCGGAACTGGTCGGACACCGACGGGAAGCTCATCGACTTCGTCAGGCTGGTGGCCGTCGTGTAGGCCGGGGCGCTGTTGTTGTTCGGCAGGACGCCGAACAACGTCATCGACCGGATGATGGGGGTCATCATGTTGCAGGGCAGCTGCTTCACGCCGCCCGCCGGGTCGTAGAAGTACTCCGGCGTGAGGGTCACCGTGGGACTGAGGTTGGCCCGGATGTCATCCCAGATCTCCCTCGCCGCCCCGGACTCCATCTTGCGATAGAGCGTGACGGGCAGCTTGTCGTGCCGGGGGATGCTGACGATGACGTCGAGCACCTGGGTGTTGGGACCGGCGACGCGCAGCGCCGACAGGTGCGTCTCCACCGCCCGGGCCGCGTCCTTCGCCGTCTGCGCCAGCAGGCTGAGGTCCGTGCTGGTGGAGGTCGGGTCGATGGTCGTGAGCGCTTCGATACCGGCGCGCTCGGTGTTGGTGAAGCTGGCCAGGGTCTCCGGGTAGACGACCCGCACGGTGGGCGCCAGCCACTGGCTCATCACCTCTTCCAGGGCCTCCAACTGCACCCGCAGGGCCGTGCCCTCCAGGTTGCGCAGGGACCACGCCGGCACCAGCGCCAGCAGCCGGGACTGGGTCTGGGCGTTGGCGCGCTCGTCCTCCACCGCCTGGATCTCCAGCACCAACTGCCGCAGCTGCCGCTCCAGGTTGACGAGTTCCACCTCACGCTCCACGTCCACCAGCGCCTTCTCCACGAAGGCATCGAAGAAGGTGCGCAGGCTCTCCGGATAGGCCTCCAGGCTCGTGCAGCCGCACTCCTGGAAGATGTCGCTGAAGGCCTTGGCGCGCAGGCTGGTGGCCTGGCCGGGCAGGAGCCTCCCCTGCTCGACGTAGAGCTTCGCCTCGTCCTTGAGTTTGGCCAGTCCGGACACCAGCTTGGAGGCGAGGAGGACCGCCTCGCCGGACGCGGGTTTCAGCTCCGCGACGCGGACGTCCAGCTGGGAGTTGCCCACCCAGTCCTGGCACGCCGCGGTGGGCGTGTTCGCCACGATGGGCGCGTCGTTGACGACCACGTAGTAGTCCGAAGCCGCGGTCACCAGCAGCGAGGTGGACGGCGACTGGAGCACGCGCACGGAGCGGACCTTGGAGCGATCCGCGAGCCCGGGCTCCGTCTCCACCAGGAGGAGGCTGCCCACCGGCTCGTCCGGGAACGGCACCAGCAGGGACCGCACGCCGCGCGCCGCGGAGAAGGTGGAGCGCGTTTCGGCTCCAGTAGAGGACGTCTGGTTCCACGTCCGGCTCCACGTGGTGCCCGTCTCGGACGTCATGCAGCTGTTGACGCCCCCCATGCCGATACCAAAGATGGAGGGATTGAACCCGGAGCAGAACGAGTCCGAGTTCGTCGGGTTGGAGAAGTTGCCCTCCGAGTTCACCGTGTCGTTGGCGGTCGCGGTGTAGTTGCCCGCCGATGCCGTGATGGTGAAGCCCTCGGGTCCCGTCATGATGGGCAGGGGCGTCTGCGCGGACGTCCGCACCCGCACCAGGTTGCCGTTGGGACCGGCCGTCAGGCCCAGCGCGCAGGTCGGGGACCAGCGGCCTGTCACCTGGACGACGAGCTGGCTGCCCACGGTGGGCTTGAGCCGGAGGGTCTCGTTATTCGACGTCAGCGCCGCCATGGAGGACACGTCGGTGTCCGCCGGGCCGCCGCGTCCCCGGTTGGGGACGGTGAGGAGGTGCTCGAACTTCAGCATGGCCTGCCCCTGCTGTTCGATGGCGGGGTAGAGGGCCTCGAAGCCATCCATGAAGTCACCCAACCGGGCCTCCTCCACCGCCTTGCTCACGCGCAGGCCGTTGATGTCCTTGATGAGCGCCTTGAGCTGCTCATCCTGCTGGAGGCGGCGGGTGTCCAGGTTGGTCAGGCTGCCCTGGTTCTGGAGCTGGGCCAGCAGTCCCTGCACCAGCGTCGCGCGGTTGGAGTTATAGAAGCTGATGTTGTTGTCCAACTGCCCGATGACCCTGCTGAGCTCGGTGAGGACGGCGGCCTGCTTCTGCAGGTCGAGCCCCACCTTGACGGTGTTCTCGCCCTCCGCGGTGAAGAGGCCGTTGACCGCGTAGCCGGTGGCGCGGGCCTGGGCCTCGCGCAGCATGGCCGTCAGGGACATGGCGGGACCGGACACCGGCTGGGTGAAGAGGTCTTTCTTGTCGTAGGTGCCGGCCGGCAGCCCCAGTGCGTCCTCCACCGCGGAGCGGAAGGCGCCATGGCCCGTCTTCATCTGGGTGAAGACCCCCGCCCAGTCGGACGACACGTTGACCGCCGCGGTGACGCGGGTCTCGAACTCGCTCGCGTCGTTCAGGTTCGCCAGCACGTTCCAGAGCTGGCTGGTGACGGTGGACCGGGTGGTGCAGGACACGAAGCGGCAGCCCATGTCGTGCAGGCGGCTGACGTCCAGCATGCGCTCGTTGAGGCCGCGCAGCGAGTCATCCAGCAGGAAGAGCAGCGGCGCGCCGGTGAGCGGCGGCGTGCCCCCCTGTCCGAAGGCCGCGAGCAGCACCTGGCGGTCCGCGATGAAGCCGTCGGAGAGCATCTTCGCGCGGACCGTCTCCGCCTGCGCGTTGGTCGTGGCGGTCAGGCTCAGCTCGTCCTTCAGCCAGGCGCCCATCCAGAAGGCCCGCATCACCTTGCTGGCGTGCGCCATCAGCTCCGGAGACGGCGCCGAGGTGGAGGACTCGCGGGCGCGAGCGGCGCCGTACCAGCGCTGGATGGAGATCAGCTTCTGGCGCAGCTCTCCCACGCGGTTGCTGCTCCCCAGCGTCGTCGTCATGCCCGGCAGGCCCTTGAGGAGCAGCTGAGGCATGATGGTGTCGTAGGCGGTCCAGTACGCCTGGGTGTCCAGGCCCGCGGACGTGAGCTGCTGGATGCCGGTCGCGGAGGCGGTGCACGTGTCCAGGAGGCTGCTGGCCGCGGTGGCGGAGACGTGGCTGTCCAGCAGGCGCTGGCAGAGGGTCAGCGTGCCCAGCACGTCCTGGGACGAGGGGTGGCTGGCCACCGGCGCGGGCAGTCCCGTGGAGCAGGCGTCGGAGGTGAAGTTGTCGTTGTCGAAGTACTCGCCCGTCAGGCCGTGCTCCGCGCCCTCGGCCGAGGTGAAGAGCCGCTCGGTGGGGATGGGCGTGGCGCCCGTGGCACCCGGGGGCTGCCAGTACAGGTGGATGCCCGCGTCCCAGCCACCCTCGGCGTGCTCCAGCTTCAGCGCATGGCGTCCCACGGTGAGCGGGACGCTGACCTGGTGCCACACCTCGCCCAGGTAGATGGGGCGCTCCAGCAGCAGTTGGCCGTCCACCCACAGGCGGGCGGTGTCGTCCCACTTCACGTGGAAGGTGTACGTGCCCGCCTGGGGCGCCTCCACGAAGCCCGTCCAGCGCACGGAGAAGGTGTCCGGCGACATGAAGGGGGCGGGGCCCTCACGGACCCAGTTGAAGTCCACGGTCGGGTCCACCCGGAAGAAGTGGTTGATGTCCGGGTAGGCCGCGAAGAGCGACAGGAGGCGGGCGCGGCGCGTGGCGTAGGTGCCCGCCTGCACGCTGGAGTCCAGTGCCGGGCTGTCCGCGTGCAGTTCGAAGAGCAGCTTGAGCGCATCGATGATCTTGAACTTCAGGAGCGGACCGTTGAAGCGCGTCTCCGTGGGACCAATGGACTCCAGCTGGGTCACCAGCCGGGTGTACTTGGTGTCCACGGAGGCATAGGCGGTGTCGTCCGCGGTCAGGCAGCGCGGGCGGTTCGGATAGCTGCCGGCGCGGATGTCCGCGAGGCTGTCGGAGGTGCTCTTCAGGGTGTTCTGCGACAGGCCTCCAGCGGAGTACCGCGGGCCGCCGCCCGGCAGCCCATCGCAGGTCGCCGGATCCGCCTCGACGCCGTGGGAAGGCGCGCGGCAGTACGAGTACTTGGGCCGGTCATGGTCAGGGCAGAAATCATCCTTCTGACCGCACTCGGGATGCTGGCCGTTCGTCCACGTCGTCGCCACATTGGCGATGGTGATGGAGCAGGTCTCGGTCCAGGGCGTGGTGGTGACGGTCAAGCTCCAGCCGCTCCCGCTGCTGGTGGTCGTCTGGGGGGGACCGAGCACACGGTCCCCCATCGAAAAGGCGGACACGATGTCCAGGGGGTACTTGGGGTCCTCCTTGTTATCGGCCCTCAGCTCCGCCAGCAGCTGCGTGGCTCGCGCAGCGCATGTCTGGGTATAGCTGCTGGTGTCGGAGTTCGTGCAGGGAGGCTTTTCGGAGTAGTCGCAATCCTGCCGGTGGACGTCCTGCCCCGCGGCCTTCCGGTCCGTATAGGGGACGGTGCTCCGGGTGGAGTAGTCGCACGTCAGGTCCGTCTTGCAGGCCTTTTGGTACCACCCGTCCTGCGGGCACGCCGACGTATTGCTCAGCTGATAGCACTCCTGGCGGTATTCCCAGGGGCCCTGGCAGACCAGGTCCAGGCCCGTGGGCGCTCCTGGCAGGGTTTCCGGCGCCACCGTCGGGCGGCAGCCGGGCGCGGTCAATGACTGCTCCGCCGTGTGCAGCTCTTCCTGGGGCATTTCCTGCTCGGGAGATTGCCCACAGGCAACCACGAGCAGGGACATCCCCAGCCCCCATACCGCTGAGATTCTTCTTTTCATTGGGCCTTTGATTCCATGGCAATGCCCTACGCATGCCGCGCATGGGAATGCCGACCTTCGAGTCGGGACGTGCTCGCGGACGGGCCGGGATGATGGATGCCGGTGCGCTCGCGGGCCGGATACGAAACGGGCCCGCGAGTCTGGTTCACCGATTTTCCCGGGCCCTGCCTGGAAAGGCCCTGCGGGGTCCTTCGCTACTCGACCAGGGCGAACTCCACCCGGCCCAGCTGCTCATCCGTGGAGACGACCTTCACGGTGACGGGCATGCCCACGGTGAAGGTCCGCGTCTTGCCCACCATGGACAGCTCGCGCGTGTCCGGACGGTAGGGGCCGCCCGCGAGCCCCTCCGCCGGCACCATGCCCTCCACCCACATGCCATCCAGTTGCGTGACGAGGCCAAAGGGCTTCACTCGCACGATGCGCGCGGGGAACTGCTGTCCAATGCGCGTGGACATGAAGCGCGCTTCCAGCTCGTGGTGGCGGTCCGTCTCCGCGCGGCTGGCGGAGCGGGCGCGCACGTTGATGTGCTGGGAGAGCTCTTCAATCTCCGGGTCCTCGTGCACGAAGTCGCGCCGGCCGTGGAGGTACGCCTTGATGAGCCGATGCACGGCCAGGTCCGCGTACCGGCGGATGGGCGACGTGAAGTGCAGGTACAGCGGCGCGGCCAGCCCGAAGTGCGGGCCCGGCTTCACCGTGTAATGGGACGGGCCCAGCGAGCGGCGCAGCACGGAGCGCAGCGCGGCCTCCGCCTTCGCGCCGGAGATCTGCCGGTCGAACGCGGCCAGGGCCAGCGGGGTGATCTGCGCGCCAAAGCCCGCCGCGAACCCCGAGTGCAACGCGAACGCGTTCACGTCCGCCACGCGCTGCGGATCCGGCTGTTCGTGCACGCGGTACACGGTGGGCACGCCACGGGTCATCAGCCAGGTGGCGATGGCTTCATTGGCCGCGACCATGAAGCGCTCAATCATGTTGTGCGCGGAGGTGTCCTTCTCCCCGGCGAGCCCGGACACGGCGCCCGTGGCCGTGTCGAAGGTGAAGCGCGCCTCGTCGCGGGACATGGCCATGCCGCCTCGGGCCGCGCGCGACACCGCGAGCCGCGAGGACGCCAGGCGGAACCAGGGCATGGCCTCACGCACGGGCTCCATGGCGGGGGAGATGGAGTTGTCGTCGAGGAAGGCCGCGACCTCGTCGTAGTTCAGCCGCGCCCAGGAGCGGATGAGGCTTTCATAGACATCCGCGGCGGTGACGCGGCCGTCGGGGTCGATGCGCAATTCGACGGTGAGACAGTGGCGCTCCTCGTTGGGCACCAGGCTGAGCCAATGCGCGGACAGCTCCTCCGGGAGCATGGGGATCACGCGGCCGGCCAGGTAGACACTGGTGGCACGGGCGCGGGCCTCCAGGTCCAGGGGGGTGCCTTCCTTCACGGACTCGCTCACGTCCGCGATGGACACGAGCAGGCGCACGGCGCCGTCAGGGCCCGCGGGCAGCACGGAGATGGCGTCGTCGATGTCGCGGGTGGACGGCGCGTCCACGGTGACGGTGGGGATGGAGCGCAGGTCGCGCCGGGAACCGCCCAGGGCGTGGGGAGTCTCCTTGGCTCGGAGGGCTTCCTGGACGACCTCTGATGGGAAGTCCCGGTGGAGGCCGTGGCGGGCGATGACCCGCTCCAGGGAACGGTCCGCTCCGGGTTCCAGACGGTAGAGGAGGACGACCTTGCCGTCCGCGATGCGGGCGACGACGGCGTCGTTGTGCTGGACGGGGGTGGTGCCCGGGTCCAGGGGCCAGTCGGTGTTGGAGACCTCCTTGTCGATGCGCAGGAAGAAGGCGCCCTTGCGCGACACGACCTCGCCGTAGACGACGGTGCGGGTGCGCTCCACGAGCGACAGGCCGGACGCGGTCCACCGGCCCTCGCCGGACGCGGTCACGGTGGCGGAGACGACGTCCCCCGCGAAGAGGGGGTTCAGGTCCGGAGGAGGAATGAAGGCGGACAGCACCTCCGGGGTGCCGGGCTTCTGCACGGTGAGGAAGCCGAAGCCACGGGGATGCACGTCGACGCGGCCGGTGACGGCGCGCGGGGAAGCGGAGGTGTCCATGTCGGCGCGTGCTTAGCCCACGCCGGGACGAACGTCACTGGAAGCCAGGGGGCTTCCCACTGTCTGTCTTCAACCTCGCGCCCGGGTTCAGCTCGAACACCAGCCCGAACTGCCACAGGCTGATGCGCTCCAGGAAGAGGATATTGTAGTAGTCCTGCCCCCGCACGTACCGGGCGAACACGCCGAAGCCGGCCGCCCAGCGGGGATTCGCCGCCGCCTCCACGCTCAGCGTCCCCCGCTGCGCCGGCGTCTCCCCGAATGGATGCGAATACGCCCCCTCCAGGCGGAAGCGGTTCCCGTTCACCGCTCGCTCACCCACCAGCCCCACCCCCCAGTGCCCATTCCCATACACCCGGCGCTGCGCCGGGCTCATTCCTCCGGGGCCAATCGCTGAGTTCAATTCGTAGAAGGCATTCGCCCCCACCAGCCACGCGCTCAGCCGGTGCGGATCCACTCCGAACCCCAGCCGGCCGTGCACTTCGAAGCGCAGCAGGTTCGTGGAGAAGCTCCCCGTGATTTCATTCAACGGCAGCGTCCCCTCCGCGGGCTCGCAGTTCGGGTCCGTCCCCGTCTGGTTCGCGAAGAAGCACCCGTCCTCACCGTTGGAGTAGTGCCCCGCGATGACATTCAACCCCAACGCCAGCACCCGGGGCTGCGCGTCCTTGTCCGGGCCGTGCATCAGCCGCAGGTGCGCCGCCTGGAGCGTCAACTTCATCAGGTACGACGGCGGCAGGATGGGGTTGCTGTCCGTGTTCGCCATCCGCAGCCGGATGTTCGGCGTGAACACCGCCGAGAACAGCGTCTCCCGCCCGTCCTCCTTGAATTCGTCCAGCTTCAACTGCGGCAGGAAGAGGTTCGGCGCGAACTGGCCCTCGAAGACCAACGGCAAGGGCGAGTCCGGGTCCCCCTGCCGCTGGATGCGGTTGGGCGACACGAACAGGTACGAGCGGTCCAGGAACAGCGGCGTCTGCAGGTCGTACTCCACGTGGAGCCCCTTCGCCTCCGCCCCACCCCATCCCAGGAGCACTCCCAGGAGCGCCCCCACGCGCCGTCCCCACCTCCCCGTCTGACGCGCTCGCAGCCGCATGGAACGGACAGTAGCGGCCCCCTTCCCGCTGTCCGTCCGTCCCCGAGGCAGCCCTCCGGTGTCGGACAGTTCGCGCGCCTTCCGTTCCGGAAACCCTGTCCTCGCCCGGACGGAGGCACATCCTCATAAACCCTGGCATCCGGCCAGAAACGGGGGTCCGGGCCTTTCGCACCGGTGCCTGCCCCGGTGTAGAGTCGGACCCCTTCAATGGCTGGGACGACGCTGACGCTCACCCCGGACGGGTTCCGCGGCCGGGTGCTGGGCAAGTACGAGGTGCTCTGCCGCCTGTCGACAGGCGGGATGGCGGAGATTTTCCTCGCGGCCCAGAAGGGCCTGGCCGGCTTCCGCAAGATGGTGGTGCTGAAGCAGATCCTCCCCGACATCCGCGGCGAGGAGGAGTTCGTCCGGATGTTCCTGGACGAGGCCAAGGTCACGGCCGCGTTCAACCACCCGCACATCGCCCACGTGTACGACCTGGACGTGGCGGACGGCGAGCTGTTCCTCGCCATGGAGTTCGTCCCGGGCGCCACGCTGGTGGAGGTGGCCCGCGCGTGCCGCACCGCCCAGGAGCCCATCCCCATGGGCCTGAGCCTGATGGCCGTGCGCGACACGGCCGTGGCGCTCAACTACGCGCACAGCTTCACCGACCCGCTGGGCCGGCCCTCGCCCGTCGTCCACCGCGACGTCGCCGAGAAGAACATCATGGTGACGTACGAGGGCGTCACCAAGCTGCTCGACTTCGGCATCGCCAAGAGCCTGGCTCGCGCGGGCCGCACCGCCGTGGGCATGGTGAAGGGCACCAGCGGCTACATGTCCCCGGAACAGATCATGGGCGACCCGCTGGACGCCCGCAGCGACCTGTTCAGCCTGGGCGTGGTGCTGCACGAGTGCCTCACCGGCATGCGCCTCTTCTACGCGAAGAGCGCCGAAGCCATGATGAACGCCGTGCTGAGCGGCGACGTGCCCCCGCCCTCGCGCGTGAACAAGGAAGTGCCGCCGGAGCTGGACGCCATCGTCCTCAAGGCGCTCGCGAAGCGGCGCGAGGACCGCTACGGCACCACGCTGGAGTTCGCCCGCGCCATCGAGCGCGCCGTGGGGCAGCGCATCTGGCACCCCGAACAGAGCAGCGAGCTGATGCTGCGGCTGTTCGCCGAGCGCCGTGACCAGACCCGCCTGCTGCTCATGAGCGGGCAGTCGACCGGGGACGGCAC
>NZ_RAVY01000100.1:0-34262 GCF_003611625.1 Corallococcus sp. CA054B | reverse complement strand
CCTGTCCCCCACTCCCATCACCCCTAGCTTTTTCCCAGCGGGGAGCCCCGAGGGTGCCGCCCCGTCCCACTCACACATCATCCGGGAGAGATTCCATGAAGAAGCTCATTGGGGTTTTCGCGTCCGTGGCGCTGCTGGGTTCGGGTGTGGCCTTTGCCCAGGACAGCGCGACGCAGGGCTCGCAGCAGCCGTCGACGTCGTCCGGCAGCATGCAGGGCTCCTCCGAGAGCACGGGCGGCTCGGGGTCGTCGAGCATGATGGGCTCGAACGAGCTGACGGGCAAGGTCGTCAAGAGCGACAGCAAGAAGGTCTACATCAGCAGCACCAGCGGCGCGGTGGTGCCCCTGGAGGTCGACAAGAACACGCAGTTCACCGACCCGAGCATGAAGAACGCCAAGAGCCTGAAGGAGGGCCAGGAGATCCGCGCCAGCTTCCAGGTGAAGGACGAGAAGAACATGGCGACCAGCATCTCGCCGAGCTCGGGCACGGGCGGCTCGGGCACCGACCCGATGGCGCCGGACTCGTCCATCAACGAGGGCACGGGCGGCTCGGGCATGGATGACAAGAGCCATGACATGGGCAACGACTCCACGATGAACCCGGACACGGGCTCCAGCACGGGTTCCAGCAGCTCGCCGAAGACCTACTAGCACCGCCACTCCCCTCCCCTGGTCCTCTCCCGCCTGGGAGGGGAATCCCGGCTCGCGGCCCCCGTTCTCCGGTGGGCCGCGGGCGTCTTTCCATGGATGGGCGCTTCCGCGCGCGGCGGAAGCAGGAGCGGCATGGACCACGAGGCGGATGTCGTCATCCTGGGGGCCGGCGCCGCGGGGCTCGCCGCGGCCGAACGATTGATGAGCCAGGGCCTGCGGGTCCTCGTCCTGGAGGCGCGCGACCGCGTGGGCGGCCGCGTGGCGACGCTCCGGGACACGGTGGCGGACGTGCCCCTGGAGCTGGGCGCGGAGTTCGTCCATGGCAAGCCCGCCAGCCTGAGCCGGCGCATCCACCGGGCAGGCCTGACGGTGAGCCCCTGCAACGACACGCATGCGCTCCTGTGGCGAGGGAAGCTGGGGGATGGGGAGGACGCCTTCGCGTTCCAGGAGCCCCTGATGTCCGCGAAGGGGCCGGACCGCCCCATGACAGCGTGGGTCGCGGAGCAGGCGCGCATCCACCGGTGGCCGCCCATCGTGTGCGCGATGGCGCGTTCGTACGTCCGGGGCTTCTACGCGGCGGATCCGGACGTCGCGAGCACGCTCGCCATCGCGCGGATGGAGCGGACCGCTGACGCGTCCGGGGGCACGACGCCTTCGCGCGTGCTGGAGGGGTATGACCGCGTGCCGCATGCGATGGCCGCGAAGCTGTTCGCGAAGCCGGACACGCTGTTCCTCAACGCCGTGGCCGAGGAGGTGCGCTGGAGACCGGGCTCGGTCCTCGTGCGGGCCCGGACCCGGCAGGGCACTCCGCTCGGGACGTTCCGGGGGAAGCATGCGGTGGTGACGCTTCCCGTGGGCGTGTTGCAGGCGAAGCCGCCCGCTCCAGGTGCCGTGCGCTTCGTGCCTCGTGTGCGGGAGCAGGAGCGGGCCTGGAACCGGTTGGCCATGGGCTCCCTGGTGAAGGTCCTCTTGCGCTTCCGCTCGGCGTTCTGGCGCGAGCAGGAGGCCACCGCGCGCTTCGGCTTCTTCCACGTACCCGCGTCCGCGTTCCCCACGTGGTGGACGCTGTCGCCCCACCGGCGCACGCGGCACCTGGTGGGCTGGAGTGGAGGCCCTACCGCCGCGTCGCTGTCCCGCTCGAGCGAGAAGGTGGTGCTGGGACGCGCCCTCCAGGGGCTGTCCCAGCTCTTCCATCTCTCCGTGCGGGAGCTGCACGCGCGGTTGGAAGCGTGGCACGTGCAGGACTGGCAGGCGGAGCCGTACACGCGCGGGGGCTACGCGGTCATCCCTTCGGGCGCAATGGACGCCGTCGAGGCACTCGCAAGGCCCGTGGGCCGGACGCTCTTCTTCGCTGGCGAGGCCACGCATGCGGGCGGCGATGAGGGCACCGTGCATGGCGCGCTCGAGACGGGCCGCCGCGCGGCGGACGAGCTGCTGGCACGGCGCTCGAAAGCTTGAGCCCTTGTCGTCCTCCTGGCGGAGGAGCGAGCGGAGGGGCGCTGGTCGCGATGTGGAAGCGTTCGCGCGTGGACATCTTCAGGGCATGCGCCTCTGGATTGCCATCGTCGCGGGATTGAGCATGGGCCAGTCGTACGACCCGGAGCCGTTGCCTCCGGATGATCCGTCCGTGAGGGACCCCGCCGCCGCCGCTCTGCAGGATGCCTATGAGCAGGCCGCGGATGACCGGAACGGTGCGCGTCCGCCACAGGGCTACGGCCTCCAGGCGCCGTCGGATCCGACCGAGGGCAACTATCACTCGCTGACGCCCCTGATGTCCGATGGCAACCCGCCGGTCACCTCGGGCGAGGTCGCGGTCCAGCAGTCCCAGACGTATGTGCCGCCGCCCGTCCCCACCGTCTTCGAGCAGCAGCCCGCCGCGGGTGAGGCGACGGAGACGGAGGCCGCGCAGCCCCAGACGGGCACGGGAGGCGCTGGAACCGCGGGGAGCGCGACGGAGCAGCCCGCCACGGGTTCAGGAGCGGCCGGAACGACTTCGCCCCCGGGTGGAACGACTGCGGGGCAGCCCGCCACGGGCGCGGGTGCCGCGGGGACTGCGCCGGCCTCCGGCACTGCCGAGGCGAATGCCCCTGGCTTTGGCGGCGCCTACGACACGGGCACGACCTCGTCGGCGGCTCCGAGCAACGTCGCTCCGGGCGAGGCACCGCTGGATACGTCAAGCGTGACGGTGCAGGAGCCGGGGACCGCGACGGGTGGCGCGGGTGCGGCCGGGACGACGGGAACCGCCACGCAGCCTCCTGCAACGGGCGGCGCAGGTGCAGCCGGCACTACGGAAACCGGAACCACCACGCCGAGTTCCGCGACGGGTGGCGCGGGTACGACGGGAACTGGCACTGCCGCTCCGACGGGTGCGACGGCGCCGGCTCAGGCGCCTTCGGATCAGACGACACAGGCCCCTCAGGGAGTGCAGGGACAGGCGCAGACCACGCAGGCGCCCCAGGGAGCGCAGGGGCAGGACCAGGCGGCGCAGGCCGCCGCGGCCAATGAGGAAGTGACGCGTCTGCGCCAGCGCATCGCGGACCTGGAGCAGGAGATGGAAGCCCGCGACACGCGCGCCACCGAGCGCACCCAGGCCGTGCAGACCCAGGTGGACACGCACGAGCAGCGCGCCTACGAGGCCGAACGTGCCCGTCAGCAGCGGCTGGCGCGGATCCAATCCGGCGGCCAGTGGATGCTCGCGGCGGATCAAGCGCTGGAACAGGGCGAGCTGGACGTGGACAACGCCCTCGACATCGCCGACGAGGACTTCGCCGTCGTGCGCCAGAGCGCCTCGTCCTTCGGGCAGGGCGGCGTCGTGGTCCAGGCCGAGCGCATCCGCGCGCAGATCGCCTACGCCCGGGATGCCGCCAACCGCCGGGACATCTACGCCGCGCGCCTCGCCCTGCAGAGCGCGGGCGAGGAGCTGCGGCTCGCGCGCGCCGCGAGCCTGGAGCGCTCGGGGACGTCCAACTCCCTGCTCAATCCGTGATGCGCGGGGTGGTGCTCACCGGTGCGCCCGCGGGCTTCGCGATGAGGTAGCCCTGCACGAAGTCCACGCCGTGCCGGCGCACCCAGGACAGCTCCTCGGGCGTCTCGATGCCCTCGGCCACCGTCTGGATCCCGAGCTGCCGGGCGATCTCCAGCAGCTTCTGCACGATGGACGCCTTGTAGGGGTCCGCGTGGACGCCCCGCACCAGCTCCATGTCCAGCTTCATGAACTCCGGCCGGAGCTGGTGGATGAGGTTCAGCGACGAGTAGCCCGCGCCCAGGTCGTCCAGCGCCACCTTGAAGCCCGCCGCGCGGTAGAAGTCCACGATGGCGCGCAGGTGCGCCGCGTTCGCGGCCCGGTCGGATTCGATGATCTCGAAGACGACGTGCGACTCCGGGATGCCCGACTCGCGGATGGCCGCCGCCGTGGAGCGCAGGCAGTAGGCCGGATCGTAGATGGCCGTGGGCGTGAAGTTGATGAACAGGTGCGTGCTCAGCTGGTGCCGCACCGCCTCGCGGATGGCGGTGGTGCGCGCGGCCAGGTCCAGCTGGAACAGCAGGTCCGCCTCGCGCGCCGTGTCGAACATCCGGTTCGGGGGCACCAGCGCCCCGTCCCGGTCCCGGCCTCGCAGGAGCGCCTCGTGCGCGAAGACGCGCGAGGTGTCCTGCGCATGGACGATGGGCTGGAAGAACGTGGTGAGCCGCGACTCCGCCAGCATGTCCACCAGCCACCCGGACTGATGCAGCGTGGTGAGCCGCTGCAGTGAGTCCACGCGCGGAAAGTCCGCCATGCCGGGCTCGCCGTCGCCCTCGACGAAGAGGGCGCGCGTGCCCCGCACCTCCTCCGCCGTCAGCACGTTGGGGAGGCTCGCGGAGAGCTTCCGCAGGCCGCCCTCCCCCATCCCCACCACGACACACTGAACGTCGGTGCGCAGCTGGAAGGTGCCCCCCGAATCACGCAGGTGGGCCACCAGCTTGCCCAGGCTGTGGCCCAGCGGCGGCCACAGGAAGAGACGCCCCGGTGCGTCCGGCGTCTCGGGCAGGGTCTGGCAGCGGCCACATCCGTTCAACGGGGTCATGACACAGCCTCGGCGTCACGGGGTGTGGCGGAAGATGAGCAGCCCGCGCGTCGTGTCCCACCCATACACCAGCCCGTCCGCGACATGAATGCCCTGCAGGCCGTCGAAGTAGCTCTTGCCCCGGCCCGCGTCCGTCTCATTCCAGCTGTTGAAGTACCCGGCGGCCTTCGGCGTCCCCAGCGTGGACACGTCGTACACCCGCAGGCCGTCCTGGTAGTTGGCCACGTAGAGCGTGGTGCCCGACAGGACCATGCCGCCCAGCGTCGCCTCGGGCCGCAGCGGCAGTTCGCCGCGCTGCACGATGGCCGTCGGGTTCGTGGCGTCCAGCGCCAGGATGGAAGAGCCCCAGGCGTCAGAGCCCTGGTAGACGACCGTGGAGTCCCCCAGCCTGCCCACCGCCAGGGCGCTGGTGGAGGGCCCGGGGAAGCGGCCCAGGAGCTTGGGCAACTTCGTCGTCGTCGCCAGGGGCGAAAGGTCCGTCACCGTCACGCCGTAGCTCCAGTTGCTCACGTACAGGCGGTTGTCCTGCACCGCCAGGGCGTAGGGGTACTCGCTCAGGTCGGGCGAGGAGCCCTCCACCGTGTAGCGCACCACGAGGGTCGGCGCGGACGGCTGGGTCACGTCCAGGATGACGATGTCCGACTTGGGCAGGGGCGACGCCACGTAAAGCAGGTTGCCGTCCTTCACCATGCTGTCCACGCGCACCGACAGGTCCGCCAGCACCGTCTTGTCGCAGGTGGGGACCTCCGGTTTGGCGAGGTCGCAGATGCGGATGCCCTTCGCGTAGGTGCCCAGGTAGAGCGTCGTGCCGCTGAGGAGCGTGCTGGAGAACGTCTCTGATGGGAACTTCTGCTCGGACACCAGCGTCGGGTGCGCGGGGTCCTTCACGTCGTAGACGAACAGGCCCTCGCTGCCGGCGATGACGTACGCGTAGCCGTTCGCGACCGCCACGCCGTTGGCGGCGCCGCGGGGCATCACGCCCTGGCCCAGGAACTCCACGCGGTCGGACTCGGCCTCGCCCTCGCGACGCACGACGCGCCTGGCGGTGAAGGTGCCCTGGCTCACCGTCGCGCCATTGCCGCACACGCGAACCACGCCCAGCACCTCGTTGGGCCCGGAAGCCTTGCAGCCGGCGAACGCGTAGCGCACCGTCGAGCCTTCCGTGCTGCCCGCCACGTCGCTGGCCAGGAAGAAGGTGTCCGGCGTGACTTGCTTCGTCGTCATCGCCAGGCCGATGAGGAGCGGATCGCCGGGCGAGAACCGGATGGACGAAGGGCCCGAGTAGCCGTCGTTCAGGTTGATGTTGGCGTTCCAGACGCCTTCCGCCTGGACGACACTCAACGTCGACCTGTCACAACCGGTCAGGTCGATGGCTTCAAGCTGACACTCGGCCTTGTTGTCGGAACTGTCCTTGCCACAACCGAAGGCGAGGAGCGCGGTAGCGGCGACGAGAGGGAGACGATTCATTCCCTCCTCCATACCGGGCCATCCCGACCGCCGCCAAGTCCCCCGGCGTGCACAGAGCGAGAAGGGCCGGGACGTCCACCGCAACGCAAAGAAACAAAAGGACCGCTTGTGCGTTTCCGGTGGGAGAGGGAGCCTTCCGCCAGGCCCCTGATAGCCTGTCTCCTCGCCGTACCGAGGTGCTTTTTGAACCCCCGTCCGCACGTGATCGCCGTGCTGCTGGCGCTGCTCCTGCCGGAGCTCGCGCTGGCCCAGGTTTTCGTCGTTCCCCGCCGCGCGGGGAAGACGCCCGTGAACAGCTACGAGTTCGAGTGGCGGCATGTCGACATCCTCGTGGGCCCCGCCGCTACCGGCCTGGCGAAGCCCGCGGACCACACCGCCCATGAGAACCCGCCCGGCACGCAGGGCGGCCCCAATCCGCAGGCGCCCACCACGTCGTCCCAGACGGGCGACATGCAGTCCCCGCCGGGCGGCCCGGAGGTCACCCCTTCCGGCAACGTGACCATGGCGCCGCCGGGGGAGGCGAAGCCCCCGTCCGAAGGCATCGCGCTCGACATGGGCGCGTCCGACGCCGGCATCCCGCCGACCGTCACGGGCCTTCCCGACGGCGGCATCCCGCCCCCGGGCGTGGTGGCGCTGGCGGACGGCGGCACGGCGGGCGACGCGGGCACGCTCGCGGGCGTCATTGGCGCGGACGGCGGCGCGGACGGTGGCGCGGTGTTCTCCGGCGCGCCGCTGATGCTGGGCAGCTCCGACGCCGGCTTCAAATACACCTACGCGAAGGACCTGGGCGCGAAGACGGGCGGCGTGCGCTTCTACTTCTACGAGCGCGAGCGCGAGGTGGCCGAGCGGGCCGCGCCCATCATCGAGGAGGCGTACCGGTACCTGGTGGATCAGTTCAAGTACGTCCCCACGGAGACGTTCCCGTACATCCTCTACAGCAGCTACGCGGAGTTCCTGCAGACGAACGTGTTCGCGGTCTCCGAGGGCACGCTGGGCGTCACCTCCACGGAGGACCTGAAGCTGTCCCTGCCGTACCTGGGCGACCACCACCTCTTCGAGGAGGTCAGCACGCACGAACTGGCGCACCAGTTCACCATCCAGAAGGTGCGCACCGTGGCCGAGCAGGCCAAGACGTTCGGCGACCCGCTGGGCGGCTATCCGCTGTGGTTCATCGAAGGTCTGGCGGAGTTCTACGCCAAGCGCGGCCTGGACCCCGAGGCGGAGATGATGGTGCGGGACCTGCTGGTGAACCCGGACCTGATGAAGGGCTATGCCTTCCTCGACTTCTTCTCCCCCGGGCCGTACGGCTACCTGTGGATCTACAAGGTCGGTCAGGCGCGCGTGGCGTTCCTGGAGGACGAGTACGGCGCGGGCATCACCCAGCGGCTCCTGGAAGAGGCGCCCCGGCTGGTGGGCGGCTCGCGCGATTCCCCGTCGCTCAAGTTCGAGGAGCTGCTGGAGCGGCTGACGGGGGATGACCCCAAGCGCATCTCCGCGCGGTTCGAGAACTGGCTCAAGCGCCGGGCGTTCAAGACGTACCTGGACTCGTCGCAGACGGCGCCCGCGCTGGACTCGCTGGGCGAGACGCCGGGAATCGTGACGGCGTTCGCCAGCGGTCCGGACGGCAACGTGCTGGCGCTGCGCACCATCGTGCCGGAGACGGGCGAGAGCCGGCTGTACCTCACGGATCCGCGCACGCCGGGCAAGACGGTGAAGGTGGTGGGTGACGGCGTGCCGGGCGTGGAGTCCCTGCACCCGGTGTCCGGCCGCAACTTCGCGCTGACCAAGGACAAGCTCGCGTTCGTGGCGGAGCGCACCGGACGCGACGTGCTGTACGTGCAGGACTACGTGCACCTCTCCGAGAAGCGGGCCACGGACGTGCTGGTGCGGCGCTCGGCGGTGCGCACGGGCATTGGCACGGAGGTGGGGCTCAACGTGAAGCTGGAGACAGGGGACCGGCGCGCGTACCGCGTCGACAAGCAGGGCGTGCTGGCCATCTACTCGCCGGCCTTCTCCCCGGACGGCCGCTACATCGCGTTCATCGGCATCAACGACGCGGGCCTGCGCGACCTGTACCTGGTGGACCTCACGCAGGGCGAGGACGCGAAGATCCGCAAGCTCACCGACGACGTCTTCGCGGAGCGCCACGTCACCTGGGGCCCGTCCGGCATCATCTACACGTCCGACGCGACGTCGCACCGCAAGTACAACCTCTTCCGCATCAAGCCGGACGCGCCGGCGGGACAGGCCGAGCGGCTCACCAGCGAGGACCGCGACGAGGCGGATCCGCTGGCGCTGCCGGACGGCCGCGTGTTCTTCGTGGCCTACAACAACAGCAGCTCCGACCTGCACGAGCGGCTGGCGGATGGCCGCATCGTGCGGCGCACCGACCTGGTGACGGGCGTCTTCGAGCCGGGCCCCGGCCCCGACGGCGGCCTGTGGATGCTCTTCCACATGAGCGGTGAGCGGAAGCCGTCCCTCCTGCGTCCGCCGCGCATGCTGTCGCTGGAGAGCGCGAAGGAACCGGCGGCGGATCCGCCCTCACCGCTGGCGCTCCGGCCCCTCACCGACGCGCAGAACTACAGGCCCTTCACCCGGGAGAACATCGAGCTGGGGCCCATCTTCGGCTTCGCGGGCGCGGGCGGTGGCGGCTTCGTGGGCCAGGTGTTCGCGTCCGCCTCCGACCGGCTGCGCGACCACCAGATGGTCCTCACGCTGGCGGTGTACGGCTCCTTCGAGCTGACGGACGGTCTGCTGCTCTACATCAACGACGAGAAGCGCACCACGTGGGGCGCCGGTCTGTTCCAGTCGCTGCGCTTCCGCGTGGACAAGACGTTCGACAACCTGCCGCCGGAGCAGCGGCCGTTCTTCGTGTCGTCGGAGCGCTACTTCGGCGCGTTGGGCAGCCTGCGCTACCCGCTCAGCACCTTCTTCTACCTCCAGGGCGACCTGAGCATCGGCGGCACGAAGTACTTCCTGGATGACTACAGCGAGTTCTACCTGGCGTTCCCGGAGCGCAACGAGTCGAACATGGAGCTCCTGTCCGCGTGGCGCGCGGACAACCAGCACATCCGCTTCCAGACGGAGCTGAGCGGGCGCGTTGGCTACGACAGCATCAAGTACCACTACGCGACGGGGCCGCTCGCGGGCAGCTCCGTGCTGCTGGAGGGCACCCTCGGCGTGCAGCCCTTCGACGGACAGGCGTACGGCAACCTGCGCCTGGACGCGGAGCGGTACTTCCCCATCTACGGCCGCACCAACTTCTTCGCGCGCCTGGGCGCGGGCACCACGGCGGGCGGCCGCTACGCGCGCTCCTATTACCTGTCCAGCTTCGACACCCTGCGCGGCGTGAACTTCGGCGACGAGCGGTGGCTGCTGGGCCAGCACTTCGTCTACTCCACGCTGGAGGCGCAGCTGCCCCTCAACGACATCATCCGGGTGGCCTTCCTGAGCGACCTGGAGGCCATCGCCGCGGTGGACCTGGGCGGCGTGGGCGAAAGCGCGAGGGACCTCTGGGACCACCGCGTGCTCAACGCCGTCGTCGGCTTCAACCTGTCGCTGGGGCCCCTGCTGTTGCGCCTGCACTTCGCGAAGCCCTTCGACATCAACGCCGCCGCGGGCATGCCCGACGAGGGCTGGGTGACGAACTTCTCCATCGGCGTCGCCGGCCTCAACGGCTTCTTCGACACCAGGGGCGACCGCAGGCCGGGCTCGCCCACGCCGGGTCCGGCGCTGATGCCTGCCCTGGGCGGCGGCTACACCACGCCCATGGTGCACTGAGGATCAGGACTGCGCGGCGACGAGGGCGGCGTTGGCGCGAGCCAGCGGCCCCCCGTCGTTGGGGATGCGCTCGAAGTCTCCGCGCAGGGCCTTGATGGCGAACTTCTCCAGGTCAATCTCCCGGCGGGTGCGCACGCCCAGCGCTCGCACCAGCACGGAGAGGGGCCCGAAGCCGGTGAGGCCGTGCTGGAGGAGCAGGGCCAGGGTGACGCCGCCAAGCACGCGCAAGCCCCGGCCGGATTTGCTGCCCAGCAGCAGGCCTCCGAGCGCCAGCGCGGGGACGCCCACGACCAGCGTCCGGTGCACGTCCCACTCGTGCTCCAGCTTCTCGAGGTACCGGCTCATCTCCGAGCGGTCCCCCTGCTCCGCCATGTAGCGGACACACGACTCCACATGGGCGTCGATGCGTTGGTTCATCGTGGAAGGCGCGTGGGCGCGCACGGCATCGGTCGAGGTCTGGTTCCAGGACTCCATCATCACTCCCTTGACGGACTTGGGCCGTCCTCCAGCCTGCTCTCAGGAAAGCTAGGTCCGCCGGACAGGTCCGTGCACAGCTCGGCCTCCGGCGGCCGTCGCCCGGCTGCCCACCCCGGGGGCGATGACGCCTGCCTCTCCTGTCGTGGAGGGCAGACAGGCAGGCTTGGGATGGGCAGGCGAGCATTCCGGGGAGGGAAAGAGTTTTCCGTCCGCTGGGCGCTCCAGGGCCCATGTGTCGCCCCTGTGGACTTCCTCGCTGGCGACCGGCGGTTCCTTCCGCCTCCCTGGCAGGGAGGCATGGGCCTTGCTCAGGGGACGGCTGATGCGTCTACGACTCCTGCTCAGCCTCTCGATGCTGCTGGCCGCCTGTGGTGCCGGAACATCGGATCCCGATGACCCGCTGCCCTCCGTGACCGACCCCGGCATCACGGACCCCAACACGCCGGACTCCGGTGCTCCTGACGCGGGCACCCCGGATGCCGGGGCTTCCGACGGTGGCTCCGTGGATGCGGGCACCGCCCCCGGGGATGGCGGGAGCGCGGATGCCGGCACGGATCCGCAGCCTGTTCCGGAGGTGGAGCGGCCCTACACGCTGCCGAAGCTCCAGACGGCGCTGCCGGAGTACGCGCTGATCATGCCTCCGGAGACGCTGGAGATGTTCATGAAGTACCCGTTGACCGAGGAGCAGGACGCGACGTTCCAGGCGAACGGCAAGACGTTCCCGGTGAAGGTGCGGCTGCGCGGCGCCTCCGCGCGCTACTTCGACAAGAAGAGCTGGAACGTCAGCTTCGCGGACAAGGACAAGTTCGAGGGCCGCACGTCGCTCAACCTCATCGCCGAGTACGCCGACGCGTCGATGATCGCGGAGAAGATCTCCTACGACCTGCTGGCGGCGATGCGGGTGCCGGCGTCGAAGGCGACGTTCGTGCGGCTCTCCGTCAATGGCCAGTACGCGGGCGTGTTCCTGGAGGTGGAGCAGGTCAACAAGGCCTTCGTCAAGGCGCGGCAGTTCCCGGACGACGACGCGTCCATCTACCGCGCTGGCTGGAAGGACACGGAGTTCAAGACGTGGAAGGTGCCCTACCAGGGCGACTGGGTGAAGAAGACGAACGAGAGCGAGCCCGACGACGCGCTGTGGGAGGTGCTGGACGTCATCAACCACACGCCGGAGCCGCAGCTGGTGGCCGCGCTGGAGAAGAACCTGGAGCTTGAGTCCTACGTGCGCTCCATGGTGCTGGACGCGCTGATGTCCAACAACTTCGTGGAGGACTCCGAGAGCTACTTCATGCACGACGACATCACCGGGCGCTGGCGCTACGTGCCCTGGGACCTGAACAACGTCGATGCTCGCTGGTGGTACACGAACACGGTGGAGGACCAGTCCGTCTCCACGAACAACATGAAGCACCCGCTGTTCAACTTCACGCTGCTGGATGGCTGGGTGGAGAAGATGTACCAGCAGCGCAAGCTGGAGCAGGGGAGCTACCCGGGCTACCTGCCGACGTTCTCCAACATGGGCACGCGCGTGGTGCTGAACCCCGTGCTGCGCGCCCGCCTGGAGGCGCGGCTGGACAAGGCGCTGGACGAGCTCTTCACCTCGAAGGTGATGGACCCGTACATCGACCAGCTCCATGCGCTCATCGACGCGTCCATGAAGACCGACCCGTACATGGACTACGCGAAGTTCAGCGCGGGCAAGGCGTACATGAAGCGCTTCGTGAAGTTCCGCCGTGAGTTCGTGATGGCGGAGGTGAAGCGGCTGAAGGCGACTCAGTCCACGCTGGTGATGCAGGCGTTCGACCCGCGCGAGGGCTGGGTGGAGGTGGCCAACCACGGCAAGGAGCCTGTGTCGCTCCAGGGCATGACGCTGACCACGAACCTGCGGGTGAGCCTGGCGGGCGGAGACTACGCGCCCACCATCGTGAAGGCCCCCATCGGCGCGGTGCTGGGCAACACGACGGTGGCCCCGGGGCAGACGGTGCGGCTCACGGCCGCCTCGCTGGGCATCACCTTCCCCGCCAAGGGCGAGGTGGGCCTGTTCGATGGCAAGTCAGTGGTGGGCATGAAGGACGCGCTGTTCTACGGCGAGCTGCCCGCGGGCAAGCACTACGCCCGCGGCGCGGAGGGCTGGGAGGTGCGCTGAGCCCTACTGCCGCTCGCGCACCACCAGCGTCCGGCGAGCGGTGAGGCCTCGGTCGTCGGTGACGAGGATGTCGTGCGTGCCCACGCTCGGCTTCCACCACAGGCGCTCCGCGGCCTTCGCCGTTCCCAGGACGGCGCCGTCCACGAACCACGTCAGCTCCCGGTCGTGCGCGGCCTCCGCCTCCAGGGGGATCTTCTGCTCCTCCGTGTTCATGCCCGGGATGAGCAGCGCCACCGTCCCTTCCGGTGGCGAGAGGATGGTCGGCGTGTCGCGCTCGCCTCCCGCGACGCAGCCGGGTGCCAGGGGCGGCGGTTCGGGCAACTGACGCTGCTGCTCCGCGAGCCACCGGCGCAGGCTGGAGGGCCAGGTCAGGTACACGCGCGACTCCGTCTTGCGCCCATCCCGGCACCCCGGCCCCACCGCCAGCCCCGATGCCACGTCCACCTCCACGCGGTGGTGGTACGGACACGGTGTCGTTGGCACCGCCGTGCGCACCGCGTCCACCCGCTTGCGCTGCATGCACGCGTCCGTGGGCAGGTGCCCCGAGTACGCGCACACCTCCACGCCCACCAGGTCCTTCGGCGGCGCGGTGTCCTCCTCCTGCACCGCCGTGCCTCGCGGGCCGATGCCTTCCAGGATGTCGAACAGCAGCGGGGCCGCGTTCTCCGCGCCCACCAGGTGCACGCTCGACGCGTGGTCGAAGTTGCCCAGCCACACCACCGCCGTGTGCTTCGGACCGGAGCCCGCCGCCCACGCATCCCGATTGCCGAAGCTCGTGCCCGTCTTCCAGTGCACCCGCGCCGGCAACCCCGTGAGCCGCCGCCGCTCCGGGAAGTCCGGCCGATCCCTCAACGCCAACGCCTGCCGCGTCAGCCACGCCGCTCCCGGCGACACCAGTGCCTGCGCCTTCTTCGACGCCCTGTCCTGCGCCAGCACCCGCAGCGGACGCACCTGCCCATCTCCCGCCAGCGCCAGGTACACGCCCGTCAACTCCAGCGGCGTCAGCTCCAGGCCGCCCACCGCCGCGGACAGGCCGTAGTGCCCCGGCCGCGGATCCAGGCTGTTGACGCCCGCCTGCCGCAGCGAACCCAGGAAGCCCTCCACGCCCAGCCGCTCCAGCAGCCGCACGAACGGCAGGTTGAGCGACTGCGACAGCGCGGACTCCATCCGCACCAGCCCCAGGAACCGCCCGTCGAAGTTGCGCGGCTGGTAGCCGCCGTACGCCACCGGGATGTCCGGCACCAGCGTCTCCGGCCCCACCAGGCCTTGATCAATCCCCAGCGCATACAAGAGCGGCTTGAGCGCCGACCCCGGCGAGCGAGGCGTGGCGAAGCCGATGATCTGCCCGCCGTGCCGGGCATCGAAGAAGTCGAAGTTCCCCACCAGCGCGCGCACCTCGCCCGTCTCCCGGTCCGCCACCACCGCCGCGCCGTTGTGGATGCCCTGCCGATCCAACCGCCGGGCCGCTTCGCCCAGCGTGCGCTCCACGAACCGCTGCGTGCCCGCGTCCAGCGTCGTCGCCAGCCACGTCTCTCCGGGCCGCTGCGCCTTGAGCCACACCGCCGCGTGCGGCGCTTCCCTCGGAAACGGCGTGAGCACGTCCGGCACCGTCGTCGCCCGCACCTCCGCCAGCACCGTGTCGGCCGCGACGCCCTCCACGGCCAGCCCCCCGGACGCCAGGAGCCTCCGGGCAATGTCGTCCCGGGCCGAGCGCAGCCGCTCCTGGTTCTCCGGCGACGGAAAGCGCCGGTTCGGGTTCTGCGGCACCGCCAGCAGCGTGGCGATCTCCGCCGGGCTCAGGTGCTGGGCGGTGTGCCCGAAGTACGCGAGCGCCGCCGCCTCCACGCCCTCCACGTTGCGCCCGTAGGGCACGAACTGGAGGTACGCCTCCAGCACCTCCTGCTTGGACAACCGCGCCTCCAGCTGGGCGGCGCGGAACGACTCAATCACCTTCGAGGTGAACGTGCGGGGACGGGGCTCCAGCACGCGCACCAGCTGCATCGTCAACGTGGAAGCCCCCGACACCCGCCGCCCCCGGCTCAGGTTGAGCCCGAGGGCGCGCAGGGCCGCGAGCGGATCCACGCCCGGGTGCTGGAAGAACCGCTTGTCCTCCAGCGCCAGGAGGGCGCGGACATAGGCCCGGTCGACGCGGTCCTTCGGCGCGGGGATGCGCCACCGCTCATCCGGGGCGAGGAAGACGTACGCGGGCGCCCCGTCCCGGTACGCCATCACCACCGAGGGGGGCGCCGCCAAACGCTCCGGCAACGGCACCCACCAGGCCGCCGCGAGGCCCGCGCCCAACAGCACGAGCCCCGCCAGCGCCACCCCCGCCCACTTCCTCACGTTGAGACGCATGCGACGCATGGGGCCTAGAGCAGGTCGTCCTTCCAGGGACCCACCACCTGCACCGTGCCCGCGGCTTCACGGGCCCAGATGGAGGAGTCGTACATCGCCTCGGCCTCCGCGGACGGCAGGGTGAAGCTGCCGGCCGTCACCGCGCGCACCGCGTAGACGAGCTTCTTCGTCTCATGGGCCTGCAGCGCGCCGAACGCCTCCATGCGGTCATCGCGCACGTTCACGTAGTCGGCGGCCCAGAGCGAATCCGCGTCCACCCAGTCCACGCTGCCGCCGCGTCCCAGGCGGGCGTTTTCAATCTCCCAGCCCGCCGGCAGCCGGTCCACCAGCGCGATGTTCTGCACGCGCTCGCCCCGGGTGTTGGTCACCTCCAGCTCCACGTAGATGAGGTCCGCCAGCTTCACCGGCTGGGCCTTCATGTCCAGCACGGTGCCGTCCAGCGAGCGCCAGGTGCGCTTGAGCTTCAGCCCTTCTCCACCCACCTTCACCTCGGGCGTGGTGCGCACGCCCTCGCTGTTGAGGATGAGGTACACGTTGCCGCCGCCCTTCTCCTTCAGGTCCAGCGACACGCTGGCGCGCTCGCTGGCGCGGGCCAGGGCCCACGTGCGGTCCGACACGCGCGCGTCCTTCTCCGCGACGGGCGTCACCGTCTTGCCCGCCACCGTGAGCGTGGGCGGCGAGAAGCTCGTCGCCGTACCCTGCAGCCGCTTGCCCAGGCCGGTGATGCCCCAGACCAGCTCCTGCGTCGAGTAGTACGCCGACGTGCGGGCCGACAGCGCCGTCGCCACCATGCGCGCCAGGGGCTCCCCTTCCGGCGCGTCGCCGAAGAGGTCCTGGAAGGTGCTGAGCATCATCCCGCGCCGGCGCCGGTCCGAGTAGAACGACCAGCTGTTCTTGCGCTCGTCGGTGACGGTGGACACGTCCGGGTTGCGCAGCTCCTTCTCGTAGCGGCGGTCGCCGGACAGCCACAGCGCGGCCTTGAGCATGTACAGGTCCTCCTGGTCCTCACCGCTGAGCGCGGCGCTCTTCGCCGCCGTCTCCAGCGCGCTCACCATCGCCTGCGCCCGCGCCTTGCGCCCCTTGCCCGCCACCGCGAGCACGTAGTGCATGTACGCCTCCGAGTGCTGGCCGTAGTGGTCGTCCTGCCCCACGCGGCCCTCCTTCCGGGTCAGCTCGTCGCCCATCCACGCGAGCGCGCTGTCCACGCGGTCGTCCGGCACCGGGTACTTCAGCTTGCGCGCGTCCAGCAGCATGTGCGTCGCGTAGGCCGTCCCCCAGGCCACCGGCTCCGTCTGGCCCGGCCAGTACGCGAAGCCGCCCGAGGCCGTCTGCATGGACAGCACCCGGTTGATGCCCGACTGCACCATGTCCTCCACCTTCGCCGTGGAGACCAGCGTCGGATCCACGCGCTCCACCAGCTGGCTCACGAACAGCAGCGGGCGCGTGGAGGACGTCGTCTGCTCGATGCAGCCGTGCGGGTAGCGCACCAGGTACGAGAGGTGCTGGAGCGACTTCGCGTACGGATTGTTCGTCACCCAGACGCTGGTGCGCTCCGTGGTGGGCACCCAGCCGGCGAGCAGCGCCTTCAGGTCCGTGGTGCCCTCCGCCAGCTCCACCTGCTGGATCTTGCGCTCACGGGGACCGGCGGGAGACAGCGGCACGTCCAGCTGCTCGCGCGACGTGTAGCCACCGCCCTCCACCGTCACCACCAGCCGCGCCGCGCCCACGGACTGCACCGCGCGGCCCTGGAAGACGAAGGTGCGGGACTTGCCGTCCTCCAGCTTCGCGCGGCCCTCGCTCTTGCCCTTGAGCTCCAGCGGCGAACCCAGGCCCTCCGGCATCGCGAGCCCCGGCACCGCCAGCGCCTCCGCGGACAGCGACACCTTCACGTCCTGCGCCTTGCCGGACAGGTTGGTGACGAAGACCGGAATCTGGATCTCGTCGTTCTGGGTGAGGAAGCGCGGCAGCGTCGTCTGGAGCACCAGCGGGTCGCGCACCAGCACCTGCGCGCTGGCCCGGCCGATGCGCTTGGCGCCCGCCGTCACCACCATCACCCGCACCGCGCCCCGGTACTGCGGCAGCTTGAAGGGCACCTTCAGCTTGCCGTTGGCGGGCACCTCCACCACGCCGCTCCACAGGGCCACGGGCTTCACCGGCTGCACGCGGCCTTCCGCGCCGCCCTCGTCACCACCGGTGGAGCTGGAGTTGCCGCCGGGCGGCACCAGCAGCGCCCAGCCCACCGTCTCGTAGGTCTGGATGCCCAGCGCGCGCCGCGTGAAGATCTCCTTCAGCGGATCCGGGCTCTGGAAGCGCGTGAGGGACAGGATGCCCTCGTCCACCACCGCCACGGTGGCGAAGGTGGGGCCCTCCACGCCCTCCACCGCGACGTCCACGGTGAGCGTGTCGTTGCTGCGGACCTCCTTGGGCACCGTCAGCGTGACGGCCTGGGTGAAGTCCACCGGCTCCAGCGCGATGCTGCCCACGCCGAAGGCGCGGTCGGGCATGAACGCCTGGGCGGATTCCAGGTGCGGGTCCTTCACCAGGAACGCGCTCACGTACACGTTGGGCGCGTACTCGGAAGGCGTGAACGACCAGGACACCTCGCCGGGCTCCACCTGCTTCCACGCGGTGGTGAGCACGCGGTCGGTCTCCACGGTGAAGAGGACGCGGCCCCGGTAGGGCGCCTTCATCTTCACGGTGAGGGCCTCACCCACCCTGCCCTTGGCGGGCAGCGAGATGTCCAGCGCCGTGGGCTTCAGGGGCCGCGGCGTCTGGTCCACGCGCGAGCCCTCGCCCCACCAGTAGTAGCGGCCCTCGCCCTCGATGGCGAGGTCCGTCTGGGTGTTGCCCGCGCGAGCGCGCACGAGGTAGCCCGCGCCGTCGCGGCCCGGCAGCACCGTCGCGGTGAAGCGGCCGTTCTCCACCTTCGCCGTCGCCTCGCCCTCACGCTGCGGGCGCAGGTAGCGCTGGTAGCGCTCGTAGCCGGACTCCTCGTCGTAGTAGTAGCCGTAGTTCTCCTCGAGCAGCTGGTACTCCAGCCGCACCGTCTTCGGCGCCTTGTCGCCGGTGACGGGCTGGCCGTTCCAGTCCACCACCACGCCGGTCAGCGTGAAGGGCGTGGCCGCCTTCACCTTCTGCGTGTTGGCCTGGAGGCCCAGGTAGTACGCCTCCGGGTGCACCGGCACGGTGGCCTCGCCGATGGTGGAGCGGCCGCTGCCGGACTCGAAGACGCTGGCCACCGCGGACAGCCGCGCCGCGCCCTTCATGGGGCCGGACGCCGCCTGCGCCGGGCAGTTGAGGAGCGCCTGCCCCTTCGCGTCGAGCGTGCCCTTCACCTGCCCCAGCGTGACGGGCCGGGGCGCGTTGCCGTCCTGGCGCCAGACGCCGTAGGTGTACTGGGCGTTCAGCTTGGGCTTGAAGGGCACGGACTCCAGCCGGCACGTCATCTCCACCGGGCTGCCCTCCGCGGATCCACCGAAGAGGTACGCGGCCTCCACGCCCACCGGAATCTCCGTGCCCTGCACGTAGCCCGGCGCGCTGGTGCTGGCCGTCACCTTCATGCGCTCCGGGACGAACTCCTCCACGTTCACCGCGTAGGAGGCCAGGTCGCGGTCCGCCACCTTGAGGCGCACCCAGTAGTGGCCGGTGTCCTGGAACGCCGCGAAGGCCTGGTCGAAGGCCACGAGCCCCGCCGCGTTCGTCTTCAGCGTCACCTTGCGGATTTCGCGCTCGCGCGGGTCGATGACGCGCACCTCCACCGGCATGCCCACGGGCGGCGCCAGGTTGTCCTGGCCGCGCAGCACCGCGGCCACGTGCGCGGTGTCACCGGGGCGGTACACGCCGCGGTCGGACCAGATGGAGGCGCGGTAGGGCTGCTCGGCGCGGTACGGCTCGCCCTGCACGTCCGAGTTGGCGATCTCCGTCTTGAGCTCGTCGTACTTGAGGTACGTCAGCTCGTCGCCCTTGCGCGCCACCAGCGCGAACGGGGCGCTCTCATCCACACCGGGCGCGGGCACCTTCAGCTGGCAGCCCGCCTCGCCCTGGGTGGTGCAGCGGGCCACGGACTGCCCGCTCTTCTTCACCAGCGACACCTCCACGCCGGACAGGGGCTCCGTGCTCTCCAGGCCCAGGGCCCAGACCCACACCTCGCCCGAATCCTTGGAGCCCACGGCGGGACCGCCGCGCTTGGCCACGAGGCTCAGGTCGGTGAGCAGGATGCGGGCGGCGGCCTTGTAGTCGCCGCGCTCGGCGACGATTTCCACCAGGCCGCGCGTGTTCGCGGGCACCAGCGACGCCACGTCGATGTACGTGGTGAGCAGCGCGTCCGGCGTGGACTTGAGCGGCACGGCCTTGCGCACCAGCACGTTGCTCGTGCGCTCGTCCGCGCTCTCCGAGTAGTCGCTGCCCATCCAGAAAACGAGGTTCTCTGGCGGGATGTTGCGCACCGTGAGCGTCACCTCCTCCAGGTTGAGGTGCTGCAGGGGCAGGTTGCGCCACGCGCTGCGCGGCAGGTAGCGGCCGTTGGCGTTGAAGCGCACCTGGGACTGGCGCGCGGGCACGGAGAAGCCGCGCGACCAGGCGCCCATGAGCGTGCCGCCGCCCACGGAGAACGTGCCCTCCGCGATGGAGAGCGTGTGCGGGCCGCGCTTGAAGTCACCGAAGATGCGGAAGCCGCGCCGCGACGGGGCCACGGAGAACTTCACCTTCGGCTTGAAGCGGATGGCGTCCTGGGCCACCGCGTCGCTCAGCGAGCAGCCCTTGTTGTCGTCGTCGTAGTAGTACGAATCCCACTCCTGGTCGGTGGGGCTCGCCGGGGCGTCCGCCGCCACGTCGCGGCAGCTCACCTCGTAGAAGTAGCCGCTGGAGCCCTCCTGGAGGCTCACGTAGGTGATGTCCAGGCGCTTGCCGCCGTTCACCACGAAGCTGCCCGTGGCCGCGGGCGCCTGCTCCTTGGAGCCGGTCCCCGCGGACGTCAGCCCCTCGCGCAGGGAGAACTGCACCGTCGCGCCAGGCTTGAGCTTCGGGTGGGTGAGCGCCACGGCCAGGGAGTTGCGGGTGTCCGCGCGGGTGCTCCACTTCACGTCGGTGATGGCGGAGTCCCCCACGCGGAAGCTCATGCGGGAGCGCACGGCGGCCAGGTCCACCGGGCCGGAGAAGTCCACGTTCGCCTCCACGCGGGCCTTCTGGAGGTCCAAGCGCGTGGGGTAGACCTGACCGAACTTGAAGGCGAAGGTCGTGAAGGTGTGGCGCCACTCATTGAACGACGCCGGCTGGGCCATGCCCGTGTTGGTGAGCACCGCGTCCACGGACACGGTGTAGGTCGTGCCGGCCGCGAAGCCCGTGGACGGCGTGAAGAGCAGCGAGGAGGGGCCCGTCCACCGCAGGCTGCCCGCGACCTCCGGAGTGAACGTGACGCGGGTGCCGTCCACGCTCTCGTAGCGCGGGCGCACCGGCAGCGCGAACTCGATGATGACGCCCAGGGGCACGGAGTTATCGCTGGCCAGCTCGTGGATGACGGGCTTGAGCGTCGAGGCCTGCACCGGCGTGGGCGCGGACGGGGAGGTCGTGCTGGCGGTGGGCGCCGTGGCGGAGGCGGGCGTGGCGGGCGGCGTCTTCGCGGGCTCTTGCTTGCAGCCGGCGGCGAGCGCGCCCACGAGCAACGCCGGCAAGAGCCAGCGGGCACGGGGAGCGCGCGCGGCCTTCGGCGGGACAGGGGACTGCGGGGACATGTTTCCTCCAGGAGGTGGCGGCGGATCCGATTTCATGCCGCGTGCCGCGCGTGGGGCCGTGGAGGCGCACGGGAAGTGCGGCCCGGCGACCACGTGCCGGCGCTCCCCCGTGCGCGTCCGCGGGCCCACAGGGTGTCCGGGCAGCCACACTCAAGGGTGGCCTCCGGACACGCGGGACGCGGGATTTCGCGGTGCAGACTGGCGGTGAGACACCTCGCCGGTCAACTGGGGTCCCTGCGACGCGCACCAGGGCGGTAGGGTGCGCCGCCATGGTGCTGCCCGTCCGATTCGTCCTCATGCGCCCGCGCAACGCGGAGAACCTGGGTGCCGCCGCCCGCGCCCTGAAGAACTGCGGCCTGTCCGACTGGGCCTGGGTGACGCCGGAGGTGGAGGACCTGGGTCCCGCCCACCGGCTGGCGGTGCACGCGGAGGACGTGCTGGGTGGGGTGAAGCGGCCGGACACGCTGGACGCGGCGGTGTCCGACTGCGTCTGGGTGGTGGGGACCAGCTCCCGCAAGGTGGAGGGAAAGCGCCGCCTGTCACCCCGCGCCGTGGGGGAGGAGCTGGTGGCGAGGGCGAAGCAGGGGCCGGTGGCGCTCGTCTTCGGAGATGAGCGCAGCGGCCTCACCAACGCGGAGGTGGAGCGCTGCCACGACCTGTCCGCGGTGCCCACCGCGCCGGAGCAGCCCTCCATCAACCTGGCGCAGGCGGTGCTGCTCTACGCCTACGAGGTCCGCATGGCGCACCTGGCGGACAGCGCGCCGCCTCCGGGTCCCCTGCCCCTGGCCGCCACGGACGCGGAGCTGGCCCGGGTGGAGGCCACGCTGGAGGCGCTCCTGGGCGCGGGCGGCTTCCTCGTGGACGAAAAGCCCGGGCGCACGGCGGTGCGGGACCTGGTCGCGCCCCTGCGCCGCTCCCGGCTCACGCGCAACGAGGCCCGGCTCTGGCTGGCCGCGCTGCACACCGTGCGCAAGCACTTCCCGGGCAGGGACGACCCCTGAGCAGGCAGGGGGACACTCCACCCCTCACGGCGGGATGCCCGCGCGTCGCTACCTTTCGTGGACCGTCCGAACCTCACGGAAAGGAGCACCGCGTGAACCACATGCCCTACGAGTCGATGATCGTGGGAGGCACCGAGCCCGGCCCTGGCCGTCAGGCGCCAGCCCACGAGGAGATTTACGAGGAACCCGGCCGCACGCCCGGGACGGCGGAGGACGGCGGGCTGGAGGAGGAGTCCCACCGCATGGCGGACGGCGACGAGCCGGGCCCGACGCCGGGCTCCGCCGAGGGCGACGACCCCGACGAGCCGGTCCGCCACTAACTGAAGGACACGCCGCCGCCCGAGCGCGGCTACAGTGCCGCGCCCATGCCTCGCAAGCCCGAACGGCCCCCCAAATCCCCTCCCCGCCCCAACCGCTGGGAGGGCAAGGAGAAGCCGGACTGGCTCTCCCGCGCGCTCGCCCGCGCGGGCGCCATGCCCCAGGACGAGGCGGACGCCGCCATCAAGGCAGGCCGCGTGACGGTCAACGGCCGCGTGGCGACCACGCCCCTGACCCCCGTGCCGCCCGACGCCGTCATCAAGGTGGACGGGATGCCGGTGCGCAAGGGAGCGCCCACGCACGTCCTGGCCTTCCACAAGCCCGCGGGGGTGCTGACCTCCACCGCGCGCCAGCACCGCACGGGCACGGTGTTCGAGCTCCTGCTGCCCCAGCTGCCCCTGGAGCTGAACCGCTTCACCTGGCACGCCGTGGGCCGGCTGGACGTGGACACCACGGGCCTCTTGCTCTTCACCAACGACGACAAGCTGGTGGCCCACGCCACGTCCCCTGAGACGAACCTGCCCAAGCGCTACGTGGCCACGGTGTTCAGCACCGCGGACGACGCGAAGGTGGAGCCGCTGCGCCAGGGAATGATGCTGGATGACGGCCCCGCGCGCCCCGCCGGGGTGCGCGTGCGCGACGAGCACACGGTGGAGGTGACGCTCACCGAAGGCCGCCACCACCAGGTGAAGCGCATGCTGGGCGCCGTGGGACTGCCTGCCCGCGCGCTCCACCGGGAGGCGGTGGGCGACATCACCCTGGACGACATCCCCGAGGGCGGCTTCCGGCTCCTCACCGAGGAGGAGGTCCGCGAGAAGCTGAATTACTCGGGCCGGGACTGACTTCCCGGTGCCCTGGCCCCCGGGGGTGGGGTTAGGGTGCGGCCCATGGCGGACTTCGACCTGGTGGTCATCGGCTCAGGCCCCGCGGGTGAATGGGGCGCGGTGCAGGCCTCGCTCGCGGGGAAGCGGGTGGCGGTGGTGGAGCGGGAACTGGTGCTCGGCGGCACCGCGGCCAACACCGGCACCCTTCCCTCCAAGACGCTGCGCGAGACGGCGCTGCACCTGTCCGGCTTCAAGGCGCGCGGCCTCTACAGCGTGGACGCGACGCTGCGCCACGAGGCCACCGTCTCCGACTTCCTCTTCCGCGAGCGCCGCGTGAAGCAGATGGAGCGCGAGCGCATCCACAAGAACCTCCAGCGCCACGGAGTGACGCTGTTCCAGGGCGCCGGCTCCTTCGTGGACGCGCACACGGTCGCGGTGAAGCGCGACGGCGCGGAGGTCGCCCGGCTCACCGCCGGCACCGTCCTCATCGCCACCGGCTCCACCCCGTACCGCCCGCCGATGTACCCCTTCGGCGATCCGCGCGTGCACGACTCGGATGAAATCCTCGACATCACCACCCTGCCCCGCACGCTGGTCGTGGTGGGCGGCGGTGTCATCGGCTGCGAGTACGCGTGCATGTTCGCCGCGCTGGGCATCCCGGTGACGCTGGTGGAGGTGAAGAACGACCTGCTCAACTTCCTGGATGCGGAGGTGGGCCAGCGGCTCCGCGACTGCATGGAGACGCTGGGGGTCCGGCTGCGCCTGGGCCAGACGGTGGAGTCCGCGCACGTGCCGGAGTCCCACTCGGAGCCCATCCGCCTGCAGCTGTCCACGGGCGAGGTGCTGGAGGCGGATCAGGTGCTGGTCGCCTCCGGCCGCACCGCGAACACCACGGGCCTGGGCATCGAGGCGCTGGGCGTGAAGCAGGGCAAGCGCGGCCAGATTGAAGTCGGGCTCGCGTACCAGACGGCCGTGCCGCACATCTACGCGGTGGGGGACGTCGTCGGCTTCCCCGCGCTGGCCTCCACGTCCATGGAGCAGGCCCGCATCGCGGTGGAGCACGCGTTCGGCCCGGGCAAGCGCACGCTCACGCCCATCCTGCCCTACGGCATCTACACCATCCCGGAGGTGTCCATGGCCGGCGACACGGAGGAGTCCCTGCGCGCGCGGAGCATCCCCTACGTCGTCGGCCGCGCCACCTTCGACACCAACCCGCGCGGGCAGATCATCGGGGAGAAGCAGGGCCTCTTGAAGCTGCTCTTCCACCGCGACGACATGAAGCTTTTGGGCGTGCACGTGCTGGGCGAACAGGCCTCGGAGCTGGTGCACGTGGGGCTCACCGCGCTGCTCACCGGCTCCACCGCGCAGCTCTTCGTGGAGACCTGCTTCAACTACCCGACGCTGTCGGAGGCCTACAAGGCCGCCACCTACGACGCGTTGGACCAGGTCCGCGTCAGCAGCGCCTGATCCACCGAGGCTCCGCGCTTTAGCGCGAGTCCTTGAGGCTGCCCACCGTGAGGCCCGACTCGCGGGGGGCCACCCGGTTCACGCCGTCCGAGGACACCCGGGCCAGCGGGGGCGCGGCGGCGGGCGGCGGGGCCTTCGAGGCCGAAGCCCTGGGGGCCGCCGCATTGGAACCACCGCTCTGCCCCGGGGCGCCCTGGAGCAGCGAGCGGATCCGCTCCCAGCGGACCTTCTCCTCCGCCACCAGCCGCACCAGTTCCTCGCGGGCGGAGGCGTCCGGCAGGTCCGAGGCGGCCGCCGCCACCTTGTCCATGAAGGGCAGCAGGTACCCGAAGTCCCGGTCGAAATTGGGGGTCGCCATGGGGGCACCTTAGCCGTGGTAGACGCGCGACGCGACGATGCGCCCGCCCTTCACTTCCAGCACCTCCGCCACCGGCAGGGGGGCTTCATTGGGCGCGTGGCGCAGGTACTCCATGAACACCCGGTCCCCATCCGCCGTGAGGGCCGTCTCCTCGTAGCGCAGACCCGGCAGCCGGGCGATGGCGTCCCTCCACCACCGCTCCAGGGCCGGCCGGCCCACCAGGCGCCCGCCCGTCTCCGGGTGCAGGACGCGAATCTTGGGCGAGGTGTGTGTTGCATCCTCCGCGTACAGCGCCACCAGCGCGGTGACGTCGTGGGCGTTGAAGGCCTGGAGCCATGCCCGGGCCAGGGAGAAGTTTTCGCTCGCGCTCATTGTTATGAGACCTCAGTCGGAACAGGGACGGCGGAAAGTAGGCGGATGTACGCCCCGCGTCATGCGGATTTGTCTGGTAACTGGGTCCTGTGGGAAGTAAGGGCCCCGCCTGCTCTGTTCCCTCAGGCAATTTTTTCAATAGAAGAAGGACCGGATCGTGGCCTCCAACGTACCCATCGAGAAGATTCGTAACATCGGTATCTCCGCCCACATCGACTCGGGCAAGACGACGCTGTCCGAGCGCATCCTGTTCTACACGGGCAAGATCCACGAGATCCACGAGGTCCGCGGCAAGGACGGCGTGGGCGCGGTCATGGACTCGATGGACCTGGAGCGTGAGAAGGGCATCACGATCCAGTCCGCCGCCACGTACGCGATGTGGGGCGACTTCAACATCAACCTCATCGACACCCCGGGACACGTGGACTTCACCATCGAGGTGGAGCGCGCGCTCCGCGTCCTCGATGGCGCCATCCTGGTGCTCTGCTCCGTGTCGGGCGTGCAGTCGCAGTCCATCACGGTGGACCGCCAGATGAAGCGCTACAAGGTTCCGCGCATCGCGTTCATCAACAAGATGGACCGCTCGGGCGCGAACTACGATCGCGTCGCCGCGCAGCTGAAGGAGAAGCTGGGCCACCACGCGGTGAAGCTCCAGTACCCCATCGGCGCGGAGGACCGCTTCCAGGGCCTCATCGACCTGCTCTCCATGAAGGCGTTCTACTTCGACGGCGAGAACGGCGAGCACATTCGCGAGGAGGACATCCCGGCGGACATGCTGGACGAGGCCAAGCTGCGCCGTGACGAGATGATCGAGGGCATCGCCAACGTCGACGACGAGCTGGGCGAGGCCTTCCTCATGGACCCGGCCTCCATCTCCGAGGAGCAGCTGCGCGCCGCCGTGCGCCGCGCCACCATCGCGCTGAAGATGACGCCGGTGATGTGCGGCTCCGCGTACAAGAACAAGGGCGTGCAGCTGCTGCTCAACGCGGTGTGCAGCTACCTGCCGCACCCCAAGGAAGCGACCAACGAGGCGCTCGACCAGAAGAACAACGAGGCCAAGGTCATCCTGGAGTCGGACCCGACCAAGCCCTTCGTCGGCCTGGCGTTCAAGCTGGAAGACGGCCGCTACGGCCAGCTCACCTACATGCGCATCTACCAGGGCAAGGTGAGCAAGGGTGACTTCATCATCAACCAGGTGAACCAGAAGAAGGTCAAGGTTCCGCGCATCGTCCGCATGCACTCGTCGGAAATGCACGACGTCAACGAGGCCACGGCCGGCGACATCGTCGCGCTGTTCGGCATCGAGTGCGCCTCCGGCGACACGTTCACCGACGGCACCGTGCAGTACACGATGACGTCCATGTTCGTGCCGGACGCGGTGATCTCCCTGGCGGTGACGCCGAAGAACCGCGACACGCTGGCGAACTTCTCCAAGGCGCTCAACCGCTTCCACAAGGAAGACCCCACCTTCCGCGTGCGCCGTGACGAAGAGTCCGCGCAGACCATCATCAGCGGCATGGGCGAGCTCCACCTGGAGATCTACATCGAGCGCATGAAGCGCGAGTACAACTGCGAGGTGGTCGCCGGTAAGCCGCAGGTGGCGTACCGCGAGACCATCTCCCAGAAGGGCGAGTTCGCGTACACGCACAAGAAGCAGACCGGTGGTTCGGGTCAGTTCGCGCGCGTGTGCGGCTACGTGGAGCCCCTGCCCTCGGACGCCGTGCAGCAGTACGAGTTCGTGGACGACATCGTCGGTGGCTCCATCCCGCGCGAGTTCATCCCCGCGTGCGACAAGGGCTTCCAGGAGGCCGTGAAGAAGGGCAGCCTCATCGGCTTCCCCGTGGTGGGCCTGCGCGTGGTCATCAACGACGGCGCGTTCCACGCGGTGGACTCGTCCGAAATGGCGTTCAAGACGGCCGCCATCATGGGCTTCCGCGAGGGCTACGCCGCCGCCAAGCCGGTCATCCTCGAGCCGATCATGAAGGTCGAAGTCACGGCTCCGGAAGACTTCCAGGGTTCCGTCGTTGGCCAGCTGAACCAGCGCCGCGGCACCATCCTGGAGACGGGCACCGCGGAAGGCTACGTCACGGCCGTGGCGGAAGTGCCGCTGAACACGATGTTCGGCTACTCCACCGACCTGCGCTCCGCCACCCAGGGCAAGGGCGAGTTCACGATGGAGTTCTCCAAGTACATGCCCGTGCCCCGCAACGAGGCCGAGGCCCTGATGGCGCAGTACAAGGAGAAGCAGGCCGCGGAGCAGGCTGCCCGCAAGTAGTCCGGGTGCCCACGCCGCACTGGCTGTAGGAAGGGCGCTCCCCGCTTCAAGTGGGGGGCGCCCTTTCGCTTTTCCCCTCCCCCCTTTTCGAAAGGTTCCTTCCCGTGACGCTGCTTCGCGCCGCCAACGTCCAGCTCGCCTTCGGCAGCCGCACCGTCTTCGAGGGCCTCACCTTCACCATCGAGGAGGGCGAGCGCGTGGGCCTCGTGGGCGTCAACGGCTCCGGCAAGTCGTCCCTGATGAAGATATTGGCCGGCGCGGCGAAGCCGGACCTGGGGGAGCTGCAGCTGCGCCGGGGCGCGCGCGTCACCTACCTGCCCCAGGAGCCGGAGTTCCCCGAAGGCGCCACCGTGCAGAGCGAGCTCGCCGTGTCCCAGGCGCCGCTGAAGGAAGCTCTGGCGGCGCACGCGGAGCTGTCCCGGAAGCTGGAGGTGGACCCCGCGCACGCCACCCCGAAGATGCTGGAGCAGCTGTCCGCGCTGAGCGACCGGATTGAACAGGCGGGCGGCTGGGACACGGAGCACCACGCGAAGACGCTGCTGGACCGGCTGGGCGTGAAGGACTGGGACCGGCCCGTGGCCCAGCTGTCCGGAGGCCTGCGCAAGCGCGTGGCCATTGCCCGGGCGCTGCTCACGCGCCCGGACCTGCTGCTGCTGGACGAGCCCACCAACCACCTGGACGCGGACACCGTGGACTGGCTGGAGGACGAGCTGGACAAGCTGCCCGGGGCGCTCCTGCTCGTCACGCACGACCGCTACTTCCTGGACGACCTGGTGGACCGCATCGTGGAGATCCAGCCCGGCGGCGGCCTCATCTCCTACCCCGGCAACTACGCGGCCTACGTGGAGCAGAAGCTCGTGGCCCAGGAGAACGCGGAGGTCGCGGAGCACAAGCGCGGCCGCTGGATTGCCCAGGAGGTGGCGTGGCTGCGCAAGGGCCCGGAGGCGCGGCGCACCAAGAGCAAGGCCCGCATCGAGCGTGCGCAGAAGCTGCTGGCGGAGAAGGGCTTCCAGCGCCCCAAGGTGGCGGACCTGAAGGTGGTGGCGGCGCCGCGGCTGGGCCACACCGTCATCGAGGCCGAAGGGCTGAAGAAGTCCTTTGGCGACCGCAAGGTGCTGGACGGCGTGGACTTCCGGCTCCAGCGCGGCGAGCGCGTGGGCTTCCTGGGGCCCAACGGCGTGGGCAAGACGACCTTCCTGCGCGTGATGCTGGGCGAGATCCCGGCGGACAGCGGCAAGCTCGTCATCGGGAAGAACACGAAGGTCGCCTACTACGATCAGCAGCGCGCCCAGTTGGACCCGGAGCAGACGGTGTACGACGCGGCCTCCAACGGCGAGGACCACGTGGAGCTGGCGGACCGGAAGGTGGCCCTGCGCGACTACCTGGAGGACCTGCTCTTCCCGGTGCCCATGCAGCGCATGAAGGTGGGCGCGCTGTCCGGCGGCGAGCGCAACCGGCTGCTGTTGGCGCGGCTGTTCCTGGAAGGCGCCAACGTGCTGGTGCTGGACGAGCCCACCAACGACCTGGACATCGTCACCCTCAACATCCTGGAGCGGCTGCTCCTGGACTTCGCGGGCAGCACCCTGCTGGTGACGCACGACCGGTACTTCCTCGACAAGGTGGCCACCGCCATCCTCTCCTTCGACGGAGAGGGCAAGGTCACCCGCTACGAGGGCAACTACGACATGTACAAGCGGCTGCGCGAGCAGTCGCAGGCCGCCGCGCTCAAGGCCGCCGCGCTGAAGAAGGACGAGCCGAAGAAGGACGAGTCCCGCGAGGAGCCCGCCCAGAAGCCCGCGCCGAAGAAGCCCGGGAAGCTCTCCTACAAGGATCAGCGCGAGCTGGACGGCATGGAGGCCACCATCGAGGCCGCGGAGAAGCGCAAGGCGGAGCTGGAGGCAAAGCTGGCCGACCCCGCCGTCTACAGCCAGGGCTCCAAGGTCGCTGAAGTCAATCAGGCCCTGGAAGCCACCACCGCCGAAGTGGATCGGCTCTATACGCGATGGCAAGAATTGCAGGACCTGGCGGCTGGAACTGCCTGACGCGGCGGTATTTGCGCGGGGCAACCATCAATCGGTGGCACCCGTGCATGATTTTCGCGGCACGGGACTCTGGCTAGAGTCCGCGTCCCTCCGCCTCGGGAGTCATCAATTGTTCCGTCCGGCCTCGGTCCTCGCCGCTGCCCTGCTGTCCCTGCCCTTCTCCGCCCACGCCCTGGAAAGCGGCCCCAAGAGTCCGCTGCCCGTCTTTGACCTGCAACGGCTGCGCCTGGACCCGGCGGCCCTGGGGTCGCTGGTGGTGGGGACGGGCCGGACGCTGGAGTCCGGGCAACTGCGTGTGAGCTTGAACTACCACTACGAGCAGCTGCCCATGCATTTCCAGACGCGCTGGGAGCCCGGCGAGGGCACGGGCCTGGTGGAGAACAAGATGACCGCCCACATGACAGTGGCCTTCGGCGTGCTGTCCTGGCTGGAGGTGGGCGGTGAGCTGCCCTTCGTCCTGACGCAGGGGGGAAAGCCCACGCTGGAGTACTACGGGCCGAACTCCGGGGGCATCGCCACGCCGTGGCTGACGGCCCGGGCCGCCGTGCTGCGCCAGACGAAGGGCGCTCCCATCAACCTCTCGGTGGGGCTCACCGCGGGGCTGCCGGTGGGCAGCCGCGCGGCGCAGGCGCACGAGGAGTACGCGTGGCAGCCGCGTCTGCAATTGGGCTACGTGGGCGAGGGCTTCCAGGTGGGCGGCGAGGCCGGCATCTTCCTGCGCAAGCGCCAGGACCTGGGCCCGGTGTCCTATGACCCGAAAGACATCGTGGGCAATGAGCTGCGATTGGGCGCCACGGTGACGTCGCTCCACGGCGAGACGACGCGCGGCGAGGTGAGCGTGGTTTCGGGCATCCCGCTGAACGGGGGCCGGGTGGGGGCGGAGCTGCTCATCGCCATCCGCCGCCATGCCCTGTCCACCCTGGACCTGTACGTGATGGGCGGCCCGGGCGTGGGCGCGGGGTTCGACACGCCCACCTTCCGCTTCGTCGCGGGCGTGTCCTGGGCCACCAGCAAGGTGGACTGACGGGCGCCCCTACTTCGGCATCTTGCCGAAGGCCTTCAACATCGCGATGGCGATGCCCAACAGGCTTTCGCCCGCGATGAAGCCGGAGGAGACGGGCAGCACCGCGGCCTCCGCGAGCTTCGGCTTCACGCGCTTGATGAACGCCGCCAGCGTCGCGCCGATGAAGAGGCTGATGGAGCTGGAGCCGGGGATGACGATGGCCAGCCCCAGGCCGGACGCGCTGGGGATGAAGGCCTTCACCTTCGGCGGGGCCCAGCGCTCCAGCAGCACCAGCGCGATGCCCAGCAGCGCGCCGCACAGGGCGCCCATGCGCGCGGTGGGGTGCAGCGCGGACGCACCCGAGGCGAGCATCTTGGACACGCCGGCCCACACCATGGACGCGGGCGCGGGGAACTGCTCCGAGCCCAGCACGTCCGCGGTGGGCACCAGCAGCTTGAAGATGGGCACCACCACCATGGCGCCCGCCACCACGCCGAACAGCTGCGCGAAGAACTGCTGACGCGGCGACGCGCCCAACAGCCACCCGGACTTCAGGTCCGTGAGCAGGTCCGCCGAGTGCAGCCCCACGCCGCCCGTGGCGTTGGCGCTCATCACGTTGGCGGGGATGTTGCCCGGCGCGAGTCCGCCGAAGATGAGCTGGGTGACGGGGCCCAGCGCCTTGGTGGGCGTGGTGTCCGTCTCACCCGTCACGCGCGACGCGATGACGCCCATCACCACCGCCAGGGGGAGCGCGAGCACGCCGGCCCACCAGGGAATCTGGAACAGGTAGGCCATGAGGAAGACGGCCACCGGGCCCAGGAGCGCGAAGCCCAGCGGGAACCACGCCGGGGGGCACTCGATGTCCGCCAGCGGATCCTCGCGAGCGCCCTCCTTGGGCTTCATCCCCACCAGCCCGCCCAGCGCGGAGAACGAGCGCACCACGCTCCTCCACTGGAACGCGAACGACAGCAGGCCGGACGACACCAGCACCGCGGAGCCCGTCCACAGCGACCAGCTGTTGATGGCCTTGTACGTCACCTCCGGGATGACGCCCTGGGAGACCATGGCCGGCGCGAGGAAGCCGTAGTTGAGGATGGCGCCCAGCAACATGGACCAGCCGGTGCGGAAGTTCACCAGCGCGCCCGCGCCGATGAGCAGCAGGCTGAACTCGAGTGACAGGGACCACTTGCCCGCCTCGCGCCCGAGGATGCTGAATGGCAGGCTCACCTTCTCCGGCAGGTTCTTCAGCCAGGTGAAGCGCGCGTCGCGCACCACCACCAGCAGCGCGCCCACCAGCGCCGCCAGGCCCAGCAGGCGCGACTTGCGGCGGGCCACCTCGCCGTGGCCGTGCAGCGCGCGGATGGTCTCCGCGGTGGCGGTGCCCGTGGGGAACGGGAGCGCTTCGATGTTGATGAGCTGGCGCTTGATGGGGATGGCGGCGAAGACGCCCAGCGCGGAGATGACGGCGAACCACACCATCAGCCAGCCGGACGACGGCAGCGTGCCGGTGAGCATCAAGAGCGCGGGCACCGCGGCCATGTTGCCGCCGCCCGTCATGTAGCCCGCGGCGGACGCCACGGAGCCCATGGCGTTGTTCTCCAGGTCGGTGAACTCGTTGCGCAAGAGCTTCAGCGAGCGCAGCGTGCCGAACACCGCGAAGGCCAGGATGCACGCGGTGATGGTGACGCCCAGGCTCCAGCCCGTCTTGAGGATGACGTAGAGGTTGGATAGGCACATCACCGCGCCAATGAGCATGCCGGCGATGACGGCGCGCACGGTGAGCTGCCGCGCGCCGCCCTGGTAGACGTGCTCCCGCCAGTACAGCTCCGGATCCATGGCCGCGGAGGCACCGGGCCGGTCGGGGACGGCGCCGGGGTCGGGCGCGGGGACGCGGAGCTGGCTGGGGTTCGGGACGGGAGGAACCATGGGGGGCGCAAGATAGTGCACGCCCCCCGGGGTCACGAAACGCTCCGTGCCCCCCGGTTCGGAAAAGGCACTACCCGTGCGCGCCGCCCGGACCGTGGACGTGGCCGTGCGCCAGCTCTTCCTGCGTCGCGTCACGCACTTCGCGCACGGTGACGTCGAAGTGGAGCGTCTTGCCGGCGAGCGGGTGGTTCAGGTCCACCACCACGGAGTCCGGGTTCACGGCGATGATGCGCAGGGGGACGTCGCCGTCCTCCGTCTGGGCCATCAGCGTCCCGCCCACCTGGGGCAGGTACGTGGTGGGCAGCATGGTGCGGGGGACGTTGCGCACGCCCTCTGGCTTGTGGATGCCGTAGCCCTCTTCCGGGGTCACCACCACCTGCTTGCTGTCCCCCACTCCCAGGCCGTCCAGCGCGCCCTCCAGGCCGGGGACGATCTGCTTGTGCCCATGCAGATAGGCGAGCGGCTGGTTCGGGGCGCTCTGGTCGATGATCTGCCCGTCTCCCAGGTGGAGGCGGTAATCGAGGGCGACGACGCGACCGTTGGCGACTTTCATGCGGCGGAAGCTCCTTGGATGCGAAATGCGGCGGAGGGGGACTTCGGTCAAAGGTGGAACCGGGGTGACGCCACGTCAGGCGGCGGGAGACTGTGCCGCCTCCTCGCCGACCGGCCGGTCGGGGGGCTCGCCGCGCGACACGTACACCGCGGCGGCCAGGTCTCCGGTGACGTTGAGCACGGTGCGGCACATGTCCAGGAAGCGGTCCACGCCGAGGATGAGGCCCAGCCCCTCCACGGGGATGTTGAACATGCCCAGAATCATCGCGATGACGGGGATGGAGCCCGCCGGCACGCCCGCGGTGCCAATGCCCGCCAGCACGCAGATGAACATGATGGTCGCCTGCTGCGTGAGGCCCAGCGGGACGCCATACACCTGCGCGAGGAAGAGGACGGTGACACCCTCGAAGAGCGCGGTGCCGTTCTGGTTCATCGCGGAGCCGGCGGTGAGCACGAAGCGCGACACGTTGCGCGGCAGCTTGAGGTTCTCCTCCGCCACCTTGAGGGCGGTGGGCAGCGTGGCGCTGGAGGAGGACGTGGAGAACGCGGTGACGATGGCCAGCCGGCAGGAGCGGAAGAACTCCACCGGGTTGCGCCCGCCCAGGAAGCGCACGGACAGCGAGTACATGACGAACATGTGGATGCCCAACGCCAGCAGCACCACGCCCACGTACGACGCCAGCTGTCCCAGGATGTGGAAGCCCAGCCGCGCCGTCATGGAGAACAGGAGCGCGCCCACGCCCACGGGGGCCAGTTTGAGCACCCCGTCGATGAGCTTCATCATCACGTCGTAGAGCCCCTGGACGACGTCCTTGAGGCGCTGCGCGGGCTCGCCCGGCGTGAGCGCCAGGCCCAGGCCGAAGATGAGCGAGAAGACGATGAGGCCGATCATGTCCCCGTCCGCCGCGGCCTTCAGCGGGTTGGTGGGCACCATGGACATGAAGAGCGCGCCCGCGGAGGTGTCCCCGGGGGGCGGCGCGGGCTTGATGGTCGTGCCCGTGCGGGCCAGGGCGCGGGCCTCGTCGCTCAGGCCGTCACCGGGCCTCAGCGTGTTGACGAGCAGCAGGCCGATGGCCACGGAGATGACGGAGAAGACGACGGTGTAGCCCAGCGTGCGGGCGCCCAGGCGGCCCACCTGCTTCAGGTCCAGCTCCGCCACGCCCACGACGAGCGCGGAGAACAGGAGCGGCACGACGAGCATCAGGAGCAGGCGGATGAAGATCTGCCCCAGGGGGTTGGTGACGTGCTCGACGGCCCAGGTGAGCCAGTCCGCGCTCCCGAACGCGGCGTTGCAGACGAGCCCGGCCGCCGCGCCGATGGAAATCCCGAGGAGCATCTTCTGATGGGGCTTCATGAGGGGGCGAAGCCTACCGGTGAAAGGGGGTGGCGCCCACCTCGCGTTCAGGAGAAAGCTCCCGCCCCATCGTGGAATCCCTCGTCCAGCTCACCGAGCCCGCCC